>JAFIGH010000005.1 GCA_020831525.1 Opitutales bacterium | reverse complement strand
TTTCATGTGGTTCACCAGGGCGCGCCCGGGATGTTGGCTCCTGTAAAAGAATCCCGTCGAAAGCCCTTCCAACCGGGGTTGAACAGGAGGTCGCAGAGGTAGCGGAGACGGTTCCGCCGCAATTCCACTCTCCGTGCTCCAGCGCAGCGGGTGGTTCAAACTGCGGTGGCCAAGCCTCTGCGCCCTCTGCGCCCTCTGTGGTTCAAATTGCCGCTGGAAAGCCGACGTTCCGGGTGTCAGGAGCCACCCGATTGAACCCTCAGTGCAGCCTTGACGAACGGCCCGCCCGCCCGTGTGATACACGGCGGGTTTTATGCCCATTCCCGCGACCACGGGGATTTCCAAACCACCAACCGCTACCAAACGCCATGAAACGCATTTTCCAAACCGCTTCCGTCGGTATCTTCGCCTTCACCGCGCCCGCGCAGGCACTCTTCTACATCGCGGGCAACGAAGTGATGCTCAACACAATGGTCTCGCTGCAGTACGACACCAATATCTTCGCTAACGCGGAGGAAGAGGGCGACTTTGTCGCGCGCGGCTCCATCGGGCTGAGCTACACCCGTCCCTACCGCTTTTTCGACATCGGCGGCAGTGTCTCCCTATACGGCACCCGCCACATGGATTTCACCGACAACGACCGTCTGAATTGGCGCTTCAATTTTTTCGTTACGCCAACCGCGGAATTCGGCACACGCTACTGGACGCTCAGCACGGATATCGGATTTCAACGCACAACGCGCTCCGACGAGGATCTCGGCGACCTTGTCACCACGGACAACTACCGGGGAGGCCTGACACTCACAATAACACCCACATCTAGGTACTTTGTAGAGACCGGATTTCTTTACTCCATCACGGATCCGCGCGACAGCGACCTTCCGGAGATCCATACCCTCGACACACACGTCGCGGCGGGTTGGAGCCTCGGACCGCGCTATTTTATTTTCGGTCAGGTCAACCGAACGAAGACAGACGTCAAGCGTGAAGATTCTCTCGACAACGTCGTCTGGAACTACTCCGTCGGCTTGCGCGGCGAATTCACACCGCGCCTGAACGGTCAAGCCACCGTGGGTATCTCGCGCCGCAAGCTCGACCTTACCGGCGAGACCGATGAAACACCCACCTACTCCGTCGCGCTCAACTATATGATCGACCGTCAGACCAACGCCACCCTTACCGGGTCGCGCACATTCACCTCCAGCCTCGCCCGCAATAATATGACACGCACAACGGTAAACCTAGGCCTCAATCGCGTACTACGCGAGGGTCTCCGCGGCGCACTCAACACCGGCTTCGTGGAGCGGCGCTACGACGGCGACGGCATTGACGACCGCCGCGACCGCGCCTACTCGGCAGGCGGCTCGCTTACCTACGACATCGCCGCATGGGGCAGCCTCACGGGAGGGGTTTCCCACACCGTCCAGGATTCAAACGTGGCTTTCTTTGATTACCACCGGACCCTCATCTACCTCACGCTCACGGGAAGTTTTTAATCCGCTGTCTCCGCATCGCTGGCACAGCCACCGTCCGATGGGCAATGTGTCCAATTCTCCTGGCTCTAGCGCCCACTCCGACGGCTCTGCCTTGGAGAAATGCCTTCGTCTCGCCGGCTCGGTCGCGTGGCGGTTGCGGGCCTGTCGCTTCCGCCTCATGGGCGTGCGCCTCCAAGGGAAGACCGTCCTCAAGCGGGTAAGCATTCCACGCCACTTTCGGAGCATTGAGATCCAAGACGGCGCAGCCATCGACGATTTCTGCGTGCTCCTTGTGTCCGATCCGCCCGAGAAGGAACCGGTGATCGTCATCGGCCCCACCGTCTACATCAACCGCTTCACCATCATAGACGCCTCCAAGCGCATCGAAATCGGCAAGGCCGCGATGATCGGCCCCGGAGTCTACATCACCGACCACGACCACGGCATGCGCGCGGGTGTTCCGATACAGGAACAACCCCTGCTCTCCGCCCCCGTCAGCATCGGCGAAGACGCGTGGATCGGCGCCCACGCCACCGTCCTCAAGGGCGTCACCGTCGGCCGTGGCGCGGTCGTCGCCGCCGGCGCCGTCGTCACCAAATCCGTCGAACCCGAAACCATCGTCGCCGGCGTCCCCGCCAAACCGATAGGCAAACGAACGTGAGGGGCGCGGTGCTCCGTTCGGCGTTCACGGATTCTGCCCATCCGCAGCGACGGCTGAAGCCGACGTTCCCCCTGCCCGCCGCATCCCCGCCCCACACCGTGCCCACCTTGGCCTCAGCTTTCAGGTTTCAGGCCTCCGGTCTCCGCCCTCTCCCTCGCCGGCCCGCCCTAAACGCTTGCATTGAAACCCTTTCCAGCGATCATCGAAGTATGAAAATCACGTTGGAAATTCCTGATGCTTCTCTTTCGATCACCAAAGAGTGCCCGGAGGAATTCGCAGATGAAACAGCCTGATCCACAGGCGACGACTGAAGCCGACGTTCCCCGTGCCCGCGGGCCTCTCCTCAGGTTTCCGGTTTCCGGCCTACCGCCCTCAGGTATCGGTGATGGGGTAGTTGATCTGACACGTGGCCACCCTTACGGACGAATACGCACGCGAAGCGGATCTGCGGTGATCAGCGCACCGGTCTTCAAGTCTGCCGCGAACCTCCCCACAAGATGGTCTACGACAGAAGAAATCAGCGACACCCGAAATCCGGACAGCCGAATCAATCCACGGTGCGGGAGGCCTTTCAAGATGGCCAGTTCCCCGAAATCCTTGTCCAAGGTTACCAGAATCCGGTTTGATTCGTATGCGAATTTCAGTATCGCCTCGTCTCCCGGATCAGAAGACCAATTCCCCGACCAGATAACGTCGTGCCCCGCATCCGAGAGCGGTTGCAAGGCACCGCCCCAAACACAGGTGTCCAACAAAATCCGCGCCATTATATCGATGGAAGCACCTGGTCAGGACATTGCGAGCAACTCGACCCGTTCATGCCGTGCCAGCTTTGACGCGTAAACCAAGCAAGCGCGGATGTCTTCGGGCTCCAAAAACGGATATCCCGAAAGAATCGTTGCCGGGTCATCTCCGGCTGCGAGGAGATCAAGGATGTGCTCAACGGCAACTCGCCGACCCCGTAAAATCGGCTTCCCTCCGTAGAGGTTCGGATCACAAGTGATCCGATTCAAAAGCTCCGATTCGTTTTCCATAAGACTATTGATGACAATGATCGCCGATTTAGCAAGCATTCCCCCCGCCCCTCCGGCCTCAGCCTTCCGGTTTCTGGCTTCCGCCCTATTCCTCTTCCTCTCACCGCCCTCCGGCCTCAGCCTTCCGGTTTCTGGCTTCCGCCCTCTTCCTCTTCCTCTTCCTCTTCCTCTTCCTCTCCACCGCACACGGCCCCAAGATGGGGCCGCGCTACGGTGGCTCCACCGCAGTTTTCAACCACGGATTCCGTAAGCAACACGGATACCTCTCCGCCGCATCCGCCAAGCACCATATCCGTGATAATTCGTGAAATCCGTGGTTCTGGAAATCCGGTTGGCGAGCCTCCGTGCCTTCGTGCTCTCCAGCGTAGCGGGTGGTTCAAATTGCGGTGGCCAAGCCTTTGCGCTCTTCGCGCCCTCTGTGGTAAAAATCCCGCTGGAAAGCCCGTCCAGCCGCAGTCTTCACCGCCCGCCTGCTCCGCAGGCTCAAGAGCGCAAAGAGCGCGAAGATTCTCTTCCAGGTCCGGTTGGAGAGCCTTCCGTGTATTCGGTGTGGTCCGTGGTTCCAAAACCTCCTTCAGCACAGTCTTTCAACCACAGATTACGCGGATTTACACGGATACCTTTCCGCCGCACCCGCCAACCGTCTTATCCGTGATCATTCGTGGAATCCGTGGTTCCTTAAATCCAGTTGCCAAGCCTCTGCGCCCTCTGCGCCCTCCGTGGTAAATAACCCTGCGGTAAAGCGACCTCCCCCACCCCCACCGCTTCCGAACTTGCCTTTACAATACCTTCCGACAAACATCCCGCCATGAAAGTCCAAAAGCCCTCCAGTCACCAAGCATCCGCTTTCCGCTTTCCGTTTCCTCCAGTGCCTCGCTGAAGCCTACGTGTCCCTTCAGTCCTCTGATCTCCGCCCTCCGTCCTCCGACTTCCGCCCTCCGTCTACCGACTTCCGGCCTCCGCCCTCCGTCTTCCGCCCTCCGCCCTCCGCCCTCCGCCCTCCGATGAACAACGAAAACACGCCCAAGGCCCCCCTCCAAGCCCGCCTTGCCAACTGGCTCCTGCAAAAATCGGATTCGGTTGCCTGGCGGCTTCGGTTGATCAAGTTCCGCCTTCTTGGCGTCCGGCTCCATGGCAAGGTTCACCTCCGCCGCGTCCGCATCCCGCGCAACGTCCACCGCGTTGAAATACTCGACGGCACCGCCATCGACGATCACTGCGTCCTCCTCGTCTCCGGCGAGAGCGGCGGCATCGCCATCCGCATCGGACCCGCCGTCTACATCAACCGCTATACCCTCATCGACGCCTCCGAGCGGATCGACATCGGCAAAGCCGTCATGATCGGCCCCGGAGTCTACATCACCGACCACGACCACGGCATGCGCGCGGGTGTGCCCATACAGGAACAACCCCTCCAGGGCGCCCCCGTTGTTATCGGCGAAGACGCGTGGATCGGCGCCCACGCCACCATCCTCAAGGGCGTCACCATCGGCCGGGGCGCCGTTGTCGCCGCCGGCGCCGTCGTTACCAAAGACGTCGAGCCCGAGTCCATCGTCGCCGGCGTCCCCGCCAAACCGATCGGCAAACGCACGTAAGGCGCGGTGCGCCGTTCGACGTTCGGGGTACGGCGATCACGGATTCTGCCCAACCGCAGCGACGGCTGAAGCCGACGTTCCCCCGCCCCGCCGCATCCCCCTTCAGGTTTCCGGTCTCCGGTTTACGGTCTCAGCCTTCCGGCCTCCGCCCTCCGGTCTCCGCCCTCTCCCTTTCCGGCCCGCCCTAAACGCTTGCATTGACGCCCTTTCCAGCGATCATCCAGTTATGAAAATCACGTTGGAAATTCCGGATGCTTCTCTTTCGATCACCAAAGAGTGCCCGGAGGAATTCGCAGATGAAACAGCCTGATCCACAGGCGACGACTGAAGCCGACGTTCCACACCACCCGCCGCATCCCCCTTCATGTCTCCGGTTTCCGGTCTCCGCCCTCCAGTCTCCCCCTTCAGGTTTCCGGTTTCAGGTCTCCGCCCTCCAGTCTCCCCCTTCAGGTCTCCGGTTTCCAGTCTCGCCCTTCCGCTTTCCACCTTCCGCTTTCCGAACGCCCTGAACCATGAACACTGAACCCTCCGACGACCCTCCCTTCTTCTCCGTCGTCATCCCGACCTACAACCGGTGTGAAATGCTGCGGGCGGCGCTCGCCTCGGTCCGGAACCAAACCTTCGCGGATTACGAGGTCATCGTCGTCGACAGTCTTTCCGACGACGGTACGGAAGAGATGATGGCCGGGTTGGAACAGCCCATCCGCTACATCCGCGAGAAAAACGGCGGCCCGGGACCCGCCCGCAATATCGGCATCGCGGCGGCCAAGGGAACGTATATCGCCTTTCTCGACAGCGACGACCTCTGGTTCCCGTGGACACTCGAAACGTACCACGCCGTGATCCAAAAGGAGAACAGCCCTGCCTTCCTCACGGGAAAGCCGCGGATCTTCGAGGACGAAAAGGACCTCGATGATGTGGAGCAAGGCACGCCGCAATTGCGCTCGGATAAGACCGGAATCGAAGAGCGGACCAACGGTATTATGCGGTCTAAAGAGCCGCACTCCTGCGAGCCAGCCACTTATCCGAGCGCCATTCAAGACAAGCCGTCCTACAACGCTTTCGCCGACTACCTTGCCTCCGGCGACGCATGGCGCTGGTTCGGCGTCTCGTCCTTTGTCGTCCGCGCGGATGCCCTGCGCGCAGCGGGCGGCTTCGATCCCCGCGGGCTCAATGCCGAGGACGCCGACCTCGCCCTGCGCCTCGGCACCGCCCCCGGATTTGTCGAACTCACCGCCCCGGTGCAGTTCGCCTACCGTGCGCACGACGCCAACCTCACCAAAAACGAAACGCAGAACCTCGCCGGGCTGCGCGCCATCCTCGACCGCGAAAGCGCGGGGGAATTCCCCGGCGGAAACGCCCGCCGCCGCGAGCGAAGACGCATCATCACACGGCACTTGCGCCCCGTTGCCCTCGCCTGCCTGCGGGCACGCCAGTTCGCCGACGCATGGAACCTCTACGCCGCTTCGTTTCTTTGGCACATGGCAGAAGCCCGCTTTCGGTTCATCGCCGCGTTTCCGCTGCGATTTGCGGCGGCGCTCGCTACTGGACGGAGTTAGAACAGGCTAAGCACGCGGCTAATCTCGCCGAAGCCGGATCGAACGGTTCCTCCGCCAGTTGTCGAGCCGACTACGGAGCGCAAGGTTATATCGCAAGGCAGTCAGGATGGAAACACTCTCCTCCGCTCGGTCAATCCCGTATCTATCAACAACCGGAAGGTCTAAATGGGCATCCTGGACCGGTTCGAAATTCTCCTCGTTCACGACGCTCGCGACATTTCGGACGACATAACGTCGCGACCTCCGCCAAACCTCTTCTCCGCTATAGCTATTTACGACAAGGAGGTCGTCAGTAGACGCCAGTGAGAATGCCTTTTCGAGTCCTTCAACAAACGAACCGCAATGGGTTATGCGTTCAGCATCGATGCCACCCTTGAGCAAGCCTCTTGCGAGGAGAGCGGGTGTCTCTCCAGGCGCTCGACCGCGTAAATCCACCCAATCGGAGACGATAAAATCCGTGAAGGACGCTGCAAACTTCTTTCCCGTCGCGACAATCAGCTCGTCCGGACGGTTACCGATATACGTCAGCAATGCAAATTTTCTTCCAGATACCTCATGATGCGAAAAGAAATCGACCAACGCATTCTGCGCATCAATTCCACTGGCCCAAGTTATCCACAATGAATACGGTAAGTCGTCGATAAAATTCATCCGCCCTATGTTGGTCTCCGGAGACGATTGAAACCGGGAAAGCCGTTGCTTTATAGCTGAAAAGTCAACTCCGACACCGTAGGTCGCTGCCATTGCGTAGAGCGCGTTTATTGCAACCGGCTTATAGCGACCGCCCCAGGACGCCGGTATCTCCGCCGCCCGCATACTCCCGATGAGAGTTCTATTATCATAGAGTGAAAGACAATCGCCGCCCTCAAGCAAGGCGACCGGTCCTCCGTCAGCCTTGTGGCAGATCAAGGCCCTGTTTTCCGAATCAGTACCCACCAAACAAAATTGCTCCGCCGACACACAATCGCGCATTTCCAAACACAATGGATCATCTGCGTTCAATACCGCCATCTTAAGAGCACGTTGTGCAACAACGCTCTTCAACCGTGCCATCTCCTCTCGCGACTGAATTCCTTGCTGTCCCACGTGGTTGTCGCGGACATTCAGGACCACTCCGACATCTACGGACTTCAAAATCATGCCCCGATCGATAAGGCTTCCACGTGCAAGCTCGAACACTCCAGCCTTCGTCCTCGGGTCGAAATACATACACTCAGCTAAGTCACCCCGTGAGCAATCGCCGCTTCGTACCACTTCATCTCCCAACCAAGCCGCCTGCGAAGTTGAAAGAGCCACAGTCCCGTAATCGACTTTGAGAATTTCCGCTATCATACGGGAGGTCGTCGTCTTGCCCACACTTCCAGTGACGCCAATCGTCGGCACCGGATTCTTCGCTCGAAAACGCTTTCTCTGAACCGCGGCCACTCTTGCAAGGATCCTTTCGGCAAAGGAGGGGAGAATTCGCATGCGTGGTTTTTTTGTCTTACTCATGAGTAGTCCCGTCATCATTTCGTGACATGCACAAAACTCTCATGTTCATCATAAATCATCAACACCGAAATTCTTTCGTAATCCCCTCCTCTCCGAAGTCGACCGCCTCAGACTGATTTGAGGTCCACTGCTTTCTGCACCACCAAGCGAACCGGGGACAACCGCAGCAGAGCCCGGATGAAAGCGTGGCACGGAAGGAACCCAGTGACTCGCCAACGCGAGCCGGCTTTCCACAGACATCGGGTGGCCGTGACAGCCAACTATGCGCCACTTCCGGGCGTTAACCCAGGCAAAAAGAGCGTCCGCCCGCCATCCGCCTTGACAAGGCGACCGGATTCGCGAATCAATCTCCCTCCGTTTGCCCGCTTCACCGCTGTCACGAGTGAACTTTCCCTTTCCGGCAATACACACGAAACCTTCAGATGGAACTCCGACAAGAAACAACCGCGCCGACCGCGACCGACGAGACCGGGCGCGGCCCTGGAATGGCGAAAACAGAGAATCCTGTCTCCGAGCTATTGCGCTCCTACCGCGGCCAGTCCGTCGTCTACTGCCCGAACCCGGGGAACGGAGGCGACGCCATCATCGCCGAAGCGACATTCCGTCTCCTCGACAAGCACGGCGTCCGCTACAAAATTTACGACCGTGACCCCGGTTCCCTGCTCCCCGGCGATCACTTCTTTTTTGGCGGCGGTGGAAATTTGGTCGAGCTCTACCCGGAGGGCGAAGGCGTTCCCGCCACGGTCCACGACCGCGTGGAGCGGTTTGTTATCCTCCCCCACACAATCAGCGGTCACGGGGAGTTTCTGGCAAAGCTGGGAGAGAATACCACGGTCTTCGCACGGGAGCCGCGCTCCTACGAGTATGTGAAAGGTTTTCCGGGCATCGGTGCGGTGCACCTTGACCACGACCTTGCCCTGTCACTGGTCGGCGACGCCGCGTTCAAAAACGAAGTGCGGCGTGCCCGGTTCCGGCAGTTCGGTCGTTATGTGAACGTACTCCGCCGCAAGCGCCATGCCCGCAAACGGGGCGAAGCGGTACGCTGGAACGATATCCTTTGCTACCGGGAAGACCGGGAACGCACGAAAAAAGAATTTGCGTGGGAAAATTACGACATTTCGCGCATCATTAACTTCGACAGCACGATGCGCGACCGGGAAGCCGTGCGGAAGACCGTTTTTGGTATCCTCGGGCTGCTCTCGTGGTTCCGGAAGATCCGCACGGACCGCCTGCATGTCGCCATTTCCGGCGCGATCCTCAACAAGCAGGTCGAACTATCAGCCAACAAGTACTGGAAGAACGGAGAGATCCACGCCCACTCCCTGCGCGCCCGCTTCCCGAATATCACGTTCATCGACCGGGGAGACAACAAGCAATGACGGAAGGCGCGGTCGCCGAAGATTCCCGCGCCGACCGCCGTATCCCGGTCGCGCTGGTCAGCGCGCACGACACCGGAGACGTCTCCGCGTGGTCGGGGATTCCGTTCTTTATGAGCCAGTGCCTCCGGCGGGTTGAGGGCCTTGACGTGCGGACCGTCTCTCCACTCAGTGCGCCATCCGCGCCGCGGCGGGCGCCGGTGCTGCGCTGGATCGACCGCCTCCTCCACCCCGCACGCCGGATCTGGCCGCACTATGAACCCGCCGCCATGAAAAGCACGGCCCGCGAGGCCATGGCCCGCGTGAATCCCGGGGAAATCGTATTCAGTATCTTTCCGGACCCATGGGTCGAAGCGGATAGCGGCAATCCGTGGGTCTTCTTCAGTGACGCGACGTTCGCGAGTCTGCGGCGGCTATATCCCGCCCTGAATAAACTGCACCCCCGCACCGTACGCCGCGGCGAGCGCTTTTGGGCGAAAGCAGTCAAACGGGCCGACGCAATGATCTTTTCTTCCGACTGGGCCGCGCAAAGCGCGATCAACGATTACGGGGCTTCCCCTACGCGGGTCCGGGTGATACCCCTTGGCGTGAACCTCGACCCCGTGCCGTCGCGTGGCGAAGTGGCCGAAATCGTCTCACAAAGGGATCCCACCGCGCTATCGCTGCTTTGGATCGGGGTAGACTGGGAACGCAAGGGCGGCGACGAAGCCGTCCGCCTTGCCGCGGAACTGCACAACCGCGGCATCGAAACAACACTCCACCTCGTCGGCTGCACGCCGCCCGCTGCCGTTCCCGCATTTGTGAAGGCGCACGGATTCCTGCGCAAGGGCGTTGCAGAGGAACGCAGGCGGCTTTTCGAATTATTGCGCACGTCGCACTTCTTCGTTTTGCCGACCCTCGCGGAGTGCGCGGCAATGGTTTTCGCAGAGGCCAACGCATTCGGCCTGCCCGTCGTCACAAACGATGTCGGGGGCAACTCCACCGTTGTGCACGACGGCGTAAACGGCCGCGTGTTACCGGTCGATTCCTTCCTTACCGGAGCGGTCGACTACATCGAGCGCACGTTCCGCGACAACGACGTGTACCTCCGCGCCGTGCTCGCCGCAAAGAACGATCAGGACCGCCGCCTCACGTGGAGTTCCTTCGCCGCACAGACGGCAGACCTCCTGCGCTCGCTACCGGACACCTAGATCGCCGGAGGGATCTTGTTCCCCGTTCCGTTCGTGGAAAGCCTCTCGTACAGCCGGATATGCCGGTTGATAAAAGGCGAAATCCCGTGGCGGGCCGCCACCCATCGCCGACCCTCCGCACCCAGCTCCCGCAAGGACGAATGGTCTGAAATCAGCCGTTGTGTCGCCTCCGCGAGCGAGCGCGGGGAGGAGGGCGGCACGAGCACCCCGTTCACACCGTCGCGCACGATCTCCGACACCCCGCCAACGGCGGCGGCTATGACGGGCGTGCCGCAGGCCATGGCCTCAAGGCCGACCATCGTGCTGGTGTCCGCGCGGGTGGGATGCCAGACGACGTCCGCTGCCTGATAATGCGCGGCAAGCTCGGCGTCTCCCTGCAAGTGCCGCGGCGCAAGACCGTCGAAACCGCGCATGGCCACGACGAACGCCTCGTCCGGCTCGGTCACTCCGGTCGGAATCAAAAAGGGGCGCTGCGCCCGTAAACGGGGCAAGGCTTCAAGGATTGTATCCAACCCTTTGCGCGTGTCCTGAAGGTTGCCCGCCACGGCAAAGAGGATTGTAAAACGGTCGGGAGGAATGCCCAGCGCCGCTTTCGCCGCCCGTTTGTCCGCCGGCCGCAGGGCATTGAGATCGACCGGGTTCGGAACGACGACGCCGGCATGGCGTGCGAGCATCCCGCGTTGCGCCTCACGCAGGATGTAGTTGGACACCCCCACCGGCACAAAATCTGTCAGCGAAAAAACCGCACGCTTCAACAGATTTACTCCCCGCGACCCGTCGCGGCGCATCCAATGCAACGGCCAGCGCCCGAACTGCGGACACCGGCCGCAATAGGCCGTGAAGCGTCCGCAATCATAACTGTAGAGGCATCCGCCCGTGAACGGCTGCATACAGTGGAGGGTCCAAACGAGCGGCCTCAGACCGGCCAACCACGGGAGCGACGAAAAATTAAAACCAGCCGGCGGATCGTGCATATGGATTACATCGAACCGCCGGAAAAACTCCGCCCCCATCGAAAAGGGAAAGGCTGAATCCAAGCGCAAGCCGTCCATGCCGAAACGGTGCGCCAGCTTCGCCGTAAAGTCGCTCCGCCGACGCGCCGCTTCTTCGACGGGGCGGACAAAGGGGCTGCCGGAAACACAATGCGTGGCGTGCAGCTCAACGTCCACGCCACGGGCGGCCAAACCCGTCGCGAGGATATGGGCGACCTTGGCCGCCCCGCCCCTTATGTCGGACGCCGAAAGGAGAAGAACACGCATTTCAGACGCTGCGGGGTTTCAGACGGAAGACATGGCGCTTGATCCAGCTGCCCGCCTTCCAGAGAGCGGGAAAGCGCTTTCCCCGAGGGAGCGCACGGTTCCATACCTCTTTCTGCCATGGAAAAGTGTTGTCTTCCACATCGGGCGGAAGAACAGAGGCGAACAGCTCGTCCCAGTTTTCTCCGTAGTGCTTCGCCAGATAGCGCGAGGCAAACTTGCGCGCACGGCGGTGGTATTCATGGCGGGAGATCTTCGTCACCTTGCCGTAGGTGCTGCCGCTCTGATCGTGGAAAACCGTGGCGACGTCCGAATACGCCATGAACCAGCCGTTTTTATAGAGGAGATAGGAAAGCTCCGAACCCGCGCCCTGCGAGTAGTGGAACTTTGGGTTGCAGTAACCCACTTCGTCGATGGCCTCGCGCCGCATGAGCCACGCCAGCCCGTGCACGGTCGCCGCCTTGTGCCACTTGCGGCCCGGCTTGGGGTGGCAGCCCTGATAATCATCGGCTTCCGGCTCTCCCGGACCGATGAGCGCCATACGCGGCTCGGTCGCAATCTGATCGTATAGAACGCGCAGGGTGTCCTCGCCCTTCGGGAAGTAGATGTCGTTGACGACGAACCAGAAATAATCCCACTCGCCTTCCGCACGGGCAAATTCCAGCCCTTTGTTGAACCCGAAATAGCGTCCCTTGTAATTCCGGTCGCGGAACCAGTGCGTCATATGGCGGCTTCGGCCCTGCGGGCGGCTGCCGCACTCGACGACAAAAAGCCGCGTCTCCAAGCCTTGCCCCATATTCCGCACTTGGTCGACCACCTTGTCCGTCAGATCCGGGCGGTCTCGGTTGATGACGATCACAGCGACACGGGGCCGTCGGGAACTTGTGGAATCAGCGCACATGGGAAGAACACAGTTACAACCGAATTGCGTACGGCGGTTCGCGCATCCACGGCAAGGCCATTTACCTCTGCCACGTCGAAAAAAGACTCCGGGCTTTACCTCCGAGCCGAATTGATCTACATTATCCTGACGATTCCGTCCGCCTGTATTGACTGTCGCAACTTGGCCTCCGGACGGAAGATTTCCTATGCACAAAACCCTCGCAGCACACCCCGGTGTCACCGGCGAAGCTGGCGGCACAACGCTCTCCGTTCGCTTCGATCCCGGCACCGGTGAAGAAGAGCTGTTCTACCGGTGTTCGGGTCTGCCGTCGATCAGTCCACGCGCCGCAGGCAACACCGCCGCCGTCGCCCTCGTATTCGCAGCCATGACACACGGGCGTCACTTACATATCCACGGCGAGTGCTGCCCCGCCCTCCTTGAGAACCTCGAAGAATTCTCGCGTATCTGGAATTTCTGGAGACCCGACCGCTACCGGCCCGTCTCCTGCTCGTGCGACCGCGAGACGCCCCCGGCGGAACCAGCGACCTCCAAAACGGCCCTCCTTGCCTTTTCCGGAGGCGTGGACGCCACTTTTTCGCTTCTCCGTCACCACTCCGGCGCGAACGGTCGGCGGAACCGCAAGATCGCCGGGGGCGTTCTCGTTCACGGCACCGATATTCCGTTGGAGGACGAGCCCGCTTTCGACCGCTGCCTGAGGTCCGCCCGTCGCGCACTGGAGCCCATGGGAATCCCCGTTCGCGCGGTCGCCACAAACCACCGTTTTTTGCTCAGTTCCGGGGGGATTTGCTGGATGGATTTCTTCGGCACGACATTCGCATCCGCTCTTCATTTCTTGTCCGATCATGGGTGTTCGGGCATTCTGGCCAGCGGCGACGAATACTACAACTTCCGAGTCAACGGCTCGAACGCGCTTACCGACCGACTGCTCAGCAGCGGTCAATTTCACCTCGAAAACGACGGCGGCGAGTTCAGCCGCAACGAAAAGGTCGCCTATCTCGCCCGACACCCGGAGATTCTAACTTCGCTGCGTTTCTGCTGGGAGGGTGCCCTCCACGACCGCAACTGCGGCGTGTGCGAAAAGTGCATCCGCACGGCGCTGAACTTCCGGCTTGCGGGCGTCGACCCGGCTCCGTGTTTTCCAAACAAAGTGACAGATGCCATGATACGCACCGTCGACATCAAGAACGACACCCAGTATTCCGAGTTCCGGCACATTCTCCGCGACGCGGTTGCTGCGGGCAAGCGCAACGAATCATGGGTGCGCGCGTTAGATAGACGTCTGCGGGTTTACCATCGCTACGGACCGGGTGCGCTCAGCGCCGCGCAAGCCGTCCGCGTCCGTTTCGCCGCACTGCGTATGCGCGCGGGACTGCGCACCCGCCTCAAGAAGACCGCCGGGCTCGGACGGGAACAGTAGAGCAAACCCATGCCAGTCACGCGCACTCTCGTATGCACTGCCCTCATCGCACTGTTCGCCCCGTACACGACGGCGGGAACCCTCTCTGTAAGCGCCGATTTCGACAACGGCAGAGTGGCCGTGCGCTCCATCGACCAAGAGCGCCGGATCATCCGCACGACCCTCCCCCCTGACAATCATACGCACATCGGAGGGATGCGCCACTGGCACTTCCGCATCGACGGAATCATCCCCGGTGAGTGGATCACAATCGACCACACCCCCCGTGTTAATGTCCACTGCGTCTACAGCTACGACGGAGAAAACTGGCATCGTTTCCCCGAACCCGGAAATGACGGTCTTCGCTTTCGTTTTATCGAGCCGTCCGTCTACATCGCGCCCTCCATACCCTATCCGTACGCCCGTGCCGTCGCATTCGCGGACCGCATGGGCGAACTCGCCGCCGTCGAGAGGTCGGCACTGGCCGTGAGCGAGGGCGGACGCGAAGTGCCCCTCCTGCGCATCACCGACCCCGCCACGCCGGACGACGGTAAGCGCATCGTCTGGATGATGGGCCGTCAGCACGCTTTCGAGAGCCCGTCGAGCTATGTAGTCGAGGGATTCGCCGAGTGGATGGCCTCGGACGATCCGGCGGCGCGTGAATTCCGCCGGAGCGTCATCGCCTACGCCATTCCCGTGATGGATGTCGACAACGTCTTCCGCGGCATGAGCGGGAAGGATCAGCCCAATGATTTCAACCGGGTGTGGCACATGGAGTCGCCGCCGTGGAACGCTGTGCGGGAAGCGCGCACGCGCATGCTTCAACTGCGGAAAACGCACAACTTTCTCGCCTTGATCGATTCCCACAGTCCGCTCTACAACCACGGACCGCATTGGTACATCTCCACCCCCGATCCGCCGTGGAGCGACTTCGCGGAGTTCTTTCAGGATGGCATCCGTGAGGCAGGCGACGCCAACTGGCACAGCAACCGCGTCGTCTCCCACGACCCAGATCCGGAGACAACGCACCTTGCGCGCAACTTCGCCGCCGTACACCTGCGCACCGACGACGACTTCATCGCCGCGACACCGGAAACCGCGCACCACCGCGACAGCCGCGGGGAGTTCATGACCGTCGGCGGCTTCCGGCAATGGGGCGAAGCCATGGGCCGGGCTCTCTACAAACTGACCGGCGGCACAGAAACACCGGTCAACACCCCGCCGCGCGCCCGCTTTGAGCGACGATCCGACGGCACCTTTGACGCCTCCGCCTCCGCCGCCGCCAACGGATCGATCACTGAATACCGCTGGGACTTTGGCGACGGAACCGCCCGGACAACCGAAAACCCGCAGGTCCGGCACGAATTTTCCGCTTTCGGGCACTTTCCCGTCTCCCTCGTTGTCGTTGACAGCAACGGTGTGGAGAGTCCCGCGGTGTCGCTCACGGTGCACAACGGCGAGCCTCCGCCGACACCCGTGCAACTCAGGGCCGCGCCCCCCGCCACAGATGCGGGCGCGGTGAAGGTCGCGTGGTCGTTTTCACACGACGACAAGGCAGACTTCGAACTTGAACGAATGGATGCGCAGGGTGAATGGGAACCCCTCGCATCGGCGGGTGCCGGGGTACGAAGTTACCACGATGCAACATCCCCGCGCGGAGCCGGAATCCGCTACCGCCTGCGGTCCGTCAATGTATTCGGGACGTCGGACTGGACGTCCCCGGTTGCCGTGAAGATCCCCGCCTTGGACGAAGGCAGAAGCGTCACTTTCGTCCGCAGCGGGGAATCCGCTCCCCGCGCCCATGCAGATGCCTACATACGGGAGGGACGACCCGACACCGCCCATGGGGACAACAACCTTCTCGTCGGCACCCATCCCGCACGCCACGCCGGGGAAATGCGGGCGGTTTTCTCCTTCGACATAAGCTCGGAAACCAGTCCGAACGCTCTTATAGACGGCGTTGCGCTCTACCTTACGGTCACCCCGGGAGGGGCGGACAGTATAACGATCGACTTATACAAACTTACTCCGGCGAATGATCCTGCGAACCGCCTCGTCCCCGCGGCAGCGACATGGCATCACTTCGCGGAGGACCGCCCGTGGAAACTACCGGGGGGCGACTTCGACCGCGGTAACCCACTCGCTACGGCAACGATTGACAGCAACGGAGCCGGTCCGGGCAAACAGGTGATCTACTCCGGGTCGGCAGCGCTCGCCGAAGCCGCCCGCCGCGCGCACCGCCAAAACCGCCCCCTTCAGCTCATTATCGTCCCGCGGAGAGACGGGCTTCGGTCTAACGCTCTAGCACGCTTCGCCGGGTCCGCCGCCGGAAATCCGGAGGAGCGCCCGCTCCTCGTGGTTGCTGTAAAGCAACCAGCGGAGTCCGGGGATTCCAGAAGCCCGTAAACACCGTTATCCGCCAGAAAGGAGACGACCAAGACCTCCGCACCAACGTCCGGAAGCTCCGCTGAAGAGGCCGCACCACAATTACATCCGTACCACGTTCATTGCGATGCGATTTCCTTCCCCCGCCCCTGCTCTTCCGAACGTCCACGCAACCATGCGCGGGCCGGCTTTTCGAGGCATTCATAGAGGAAAACGGCACCGACAAGAGTGGCCGTGAAGAAGACCCCGGTATAGGCTAGACCGGTGACCATGCGTCCCGGTCCGGGCAATCCAAGATCCCAAAGGAAGAAGATCGCCACCAGACCGACACCGTGAACCATATAAATGGCATATGAGATTTCACCGAGGTAGATGAAGGGCCGCCATTCGCAGAATCGCTGGGCGGAACCTTGGGCAAGGGCAAGCGTGAGCAGCAGTCCCGCCACAAGGATAACAACGAGCGTGTCATGGACGACCGGCGGACCCGGCCATGGAAAGTGCAGAAGGGCCGCGAGGGCGACCGCGCCAAGCCATGTAAGGCCGCTCGCGCGGCGGCCCCATCCCCGGTCCCGCCACACGGCGTAGGCACGGTAGAGGAGTACGCCCGCGGTAAACTCAAGTGTCACCCGGACAAGCGCAAAGTCGTAGGTGATATCGAAGGGACGGTCGGGATGGGGTGAACTGGAAAGAGTGACCCCCCCGACCAGAATACCGGGACCGGTGAGCCGTGCGACAATCCACCCGAACAGTGCGAGAAGCGCGAAAGCCGCCCCCAGCGCAAAAAACGGCCGCCCCTTCGCAAACCGGGTGCATGCCAGCAAAACGGGGAAGAGCAGGTAAGCAAACCACTCCGCGCTGATGCTCCACGAAACGAAGTTCCATGACAGACGGTCGAAGATACCCCAGGCGTGGACCATGAACAGATTTCCGAAAAGGGAGGAAACCGTGGCGTCGAAAACTCCGTCCCGCCCATACCCGTAATGGATCCAGATCATAGGAACGGCGGGAAGCAGCGTTGCGATGTGAAGTGGATAAAAACGCGCAAGCCGGTTCCTCAGGTAGCGCCCGTACCGCCCCTCCCCCCGCTCAAACCGTTCCCCGTAGACATGGGCGAGTATGAAGCCACTGAGAATGAAGAAAAAATCCACGCCGAGATAGCCTTTCCCGAGGGCGCCGGTCCACGGGGACAACTCGAAACCGCCGATGGAAATCTCGCAGTGGAAGGCAAAGACAAACAACGCCGCGAATCCGCGGATACTGGTGAGTCGTTCGATCCGTTCCACAACACCCAGTCAAAATTCGCGCCCAAGAAGCGTCGAGCGTAAAATCACCTCAAGTCCACCCCCTCAATTGACCGGCGCACCATCGTCCCGTTCCTCCGTCGGACGCCGGAAAGAGTCGTCGTCGAGAAAGAACTTCGCGAAAACAATGAGGGCGACCGCCGGCAGTATCATCGTTGTCGTAAACATCAAACTGCGCATCGATATGAGGGCCGCCAGAAAGCCAGAGGCATAGACCAGCATCGCATAGAGCGAGTTGCCCGCACACCCCAGCCGGTTCCACCATGCGAAGAACATGCCAAAGGCCAGCCCGGTGAGCAGCACAGCCGCAAAACCGCCCGCCATCCATGCCTCGCCCGCGAAGGTGCAGGCGAGCGTCATGCCCTCGACGCCGAGCGCTTCTTCGATCCCGACTTCGAGATCCTCCGGCTTCCCCGGCCAAATTGCGCGAGGTACGGGCTTCGTCGCGGCCACCCAATACACGTTCATACCGAGGAATCCGTATTGGGATGGGAAGACCTGTGCCAATTCGTGGATCGTATACAGGTTGTAATCCACGAAATAGCCTTTGCCTGCCATGAATCCGGTCTCTTCGGCGGCAAGAAAATCGAGATTGAGCCGCTCATCCGCCCGGTAGTGTCCGCCTTCGATATACGCCCGCAGCCCGATCGTCCGGAAGTTGACCATGTGCTCGCTGACAACAACAAAAAAGAGGAGCGATACAATACCCCACACCGCCAACGGCCGTAGGCGCAGCACGGGCTGGCAGAGGAAATACCCGCCTAGGAAACCGGCGAGGTTGATGGCAAAAGTGTTGCGGGTTCCCGGCGCGATCGCGACGAGGAGCTGCAATAGGAGAACAACGGCAACGGAAAAAAGCGCAAAACCGCCGTACCTCTTCCGCTGCGCGAAAATCACGCCTGCGAGGGGCGGGATGATAAGCCCGAGCAAGGCAAGCTCGTTCAGGAGCGACTTCCAACCGCCGAGACGCGCGCGCGTCCATGGCTGGGTGAAGCGCGGCCCCAGCAGGTGGTGAAACCACTCGAAGGGGTTGAAGTTCACGGCCAGAAACATGTAGAACTTGCTCACCACGAACGCGCCGAAAAACACCAGCAGGATCAACCTCGGCGACAGTTCCAAATCGCGCAGAAACACAAGCGCCGCGCTTCCCGGCCTGATGAAGTGCCGCCCTATGACGATCCCGAGAAAGCCCGTCAAAACGATGGCGAGGGCGTCGCGGGTCGGCTCCATATACGCCATCCGGGCGAAATCCTGCTGGTCAAAGAGGAACTCAAAGAGCGTCAGAAAGTACAACGCGAGCAGGGCGAAGAGGTCGACGCGCACGAGGTTGCGCAAGGACACAAGGAAATCACAGAAAATCGAGATCCCGAGGGCCGCAAGCATGACCCATGCGACGACCCCCGCCATCTGCGCGGGATCCTCTCCCCCGCGCGCTAAAAAACTGACCGCGATGCCGATCAGTAGCGCGCCGGTCCCAGCCACCGTCGGGCGGAGGCTGGCCTCGCCCCTGCTGTCTTCGGCTCCATGCCCGTGCGGGATGGAAACTTCACTTGCGGTTTGCGCAATTTGTGTCATCCGGCGGTCATGTGCGGTAGCCGCGCGGCACGGCTTGGGTGCCGAAACCTAGCGCGGCCGGTTCGGGTTGCCCGACAATCGGGCCTTGAATGCGTCATACAGTTCATAGGGAGGCAGGAGGACACGCGAGTAAAGAAGGTTTTTCCTCCTGAAGTCTGCAACATCCTCGGCAAAACCACTTCCGTAGGCCGCCGCATCCTGATCGAACCGTTCGCAAAGAAACGAGTAAAAAGCAACGTCCAGCCGGTTTTTTTCACGAACACGCCGCTTTACTTCGTCGGAAACCGCAGACGTAGTTCCTTTTCGGCCCGTGTTGCGCCGCAGGTAAAAGGAGGAGTGCCAACCGAGACGCTTGCCAAGAAGCACCGCCGATTCGTCGAAGCGCTCCATGATGCCGACGAACCCGAAGTCGTTCTCGATGTTCCTTTTCGCCTGTTCAAGGAGGTCCTCTCCGCAGCCCCCTACAGGGGTTCGGTTGATGAACATATCCGCCTCATCACCCGCGACAAACCGCACCTGCCCGTTGTCCAACTCCATCAAGTCCGTTTCAAGGAGGAACTCCTCGGCGGATGCGTTCTTTGCATACGAATGGTAATACGCCGTCTCATTTGTCTTGGAGTAATGGTAGAGCGACACAAGGCGGCTCACAGGTTCGCGGAAAAAGGCGAGGTAGGTGGACGGCTGCGGCAAGTAACGGTGCACACCGTAGCACATATGCCCAGCAAAATACCGGTTCGCCGGCGTCGTCGCAGCAAGCGCATCGCGCATAGTCCCTCCCTGTGCCTGGCTTCCGCCGAGACGCGCTCCGAGGCGTTTGAACACGCCGGGGCCGTAGTGCCGCCGGAGCATACGCTGCACGGTGATACCAGCCGTCTTCTGAATGTGCAGGAAGATAAGAAAGCTTCCGGCGGGAATGGTCTCGGCATGTGCTTTGCTCATTAAAACATGTGCGCCAAAGGGTTCACGAACGACTTTCCGCATGGGTTTCCGAAAGGTCCTGCGGTCGCCGCATCGCCACCGGCTCCGGCTCGCGCATCAACCGGCACCAGCGCCAATAGGCGCTCCACGGCACCGGCGCACGCAACCGCCAAGCCGCGCGCGCGCCCGCCGCCGCCGCGCGCCACCACTGCGGCTCGCGCCGCAGCCACGGCCAGCCGCGGCCGGCGGTGTAGCGTGCCTGCCGCACGGCGCGGAACAGCACCATGGCGGGAACGGCCCACAGGGGGCAGCGCATGAGGACGCTCCAGCACTCGTTGCGGGCGTGCCGGTGGTGGGTGCGCACTTCGTCGCGCTGCGCGCTCGAATAGTGGTGACGCACCGTCAACCCGGTGTAGAAGACCGCGCGGAAATCCGCCGCGACGCATTGCAGCGTGAAGTCCGGCTCCTCGTAGGCATGGAAGAAAATCTCCGGAAATCCGCTCAGAGACAGGTAGACGGAACGCCGGATGACCGTCCCCGAACTCGTGTAGCTCCCCACCACGAGCGACTCGCCGAAGGAAGCCTGCGTGAGCGATTCCGGAAACTCGTCGGAGCGCTGCGGAAAGGTGAGGAGCGCCAGAGTTTCGTCGTTTGCGAAAATCTGATCGACCTCGCCGAGAAACCCGTCTTCCACTGGGTAACTGTCGTCGTCGAGGGAAAGTACCAACTCGCCCCGCGCCTCACGGATTATGCGGTCGCGCGAATAGACCGAGCCCCGGCCCGGATTGTTTTCAAGAAGGCGGACCTGCGGAAACTCGGTCCGCACCCTCTCCTGGGTTCCGTCCGCGCAGCCGTCCGCGCACACGATAATCTCCAAGGGCGCAGGAACCAGCCGGGCAAGTTGCCGGAGGGTATGCACAAGGTCTTCAGAACGATTGTGCGTCGTAATGGATATTGTGACGGTTCCCCGCCGCGACTTCTCTGCCTCCTCGCTCACGTTACTCGCACAGGGCGACCGGACAACGGTCCCACAGGATTGTCTTGAGTCCACACCGCCCGCCCCCACTGTGACAAGCCTAATTCCTGTGCCGGTACACCTGTCCACCCCGGTTCGCCGACGGAGGTTCCGCTGAAAATTCCCGCAGACAGAGGTGCAGCTTCCGGAAAGCCACACAGGCCAACACACCAACGACGACTCAATCCCCGACTCATCATGACCCACCAGAATGCCTCCGCAAGACGCCTCCGGGCATTGCAGCGCGCCACCACATCGCGCCTGCACAGGCTCATTCTGCGCAAGACCGGACGGTGGTTGCAGTTCGACCCGAACCGGCCCAGCAACTTTCCTCTGGACATCGTGACGCCCATTATTCCAAAGGATGTTCCCGTCTTCCGCGTCACCTGCCGCCTGCTCCGAGCCAACCTCCTCCACCCCTTGGGCACGCACTACGTCATCGGCCCGCGCGACGCCGCAATCATCGATGCCTGCAGAGACTTGGATTGTGTCTTCATCGACGAAAACGAGGTAGCTCCTGTTTCCATCTCCCGACTGCGCGAAATCTACAGTGACTATCCCCGCGACCGCTCGGGATGGCTCTTTCAACAACTCCTGAAGCTCAATGCCGACACTGTGGCAACCAGCCCGAATTTCCTCCTTATTGATGCCGACACGGCTTTTGTCCGCCCGGTCCGCATGGAAATCGGCGGAAGGTGGATCTTCGATGTCACCAACGGATACGAAGCCGCCTACGACGAAAGTATCGAGCGCCTTCTCGGCCTCCGCGCTCCGCTTCCCTTCAGCTTTGTCGTCCACTTCATGGTCTTCAACGCGCCCGTGCTGCACAAAATGAGGACAGACATCGCGGAGAGGTTTGGTGCTCCTTGGGCCAAGGCCATCCTCAAAAACCTCGATTTCGACAACTTTCTCTGTTTCTCCGAATGGAATCTTTACGCCAACTTTGCATTGCGAGGGGTACACCTGCCGCATCGTATCGGCTATTGGTTCAACCGGGAAGGACGGCTTGACGTCGAGAGCGATGTCGACGCTCAAATCCAAGATCTGTCCGACGGCGCAAAGACGGTATCCTTCCACTACTACAAACGGAAGCGGTCCGCCTGATCCCGGCTTCTTCCGCGCCCGTCATCCCTCGATCAGCGCGCGCATCCGCCCGAAAAACGCCGCCGTCGCCTCCGTGAAATAGGCGCGGGCACGCTCCCCCGTCATCCGGCGTTCCTCCATCGGCATCGCGAGCACTTTTTCCACGGCTTCCCCGAGCCCGCGCTCGGAAATCCGGTAGCGCGTGTTCATAAAGTGGCGTCCATCGGCCTCCGCGGCCACCAAAATACCCCGCGGCGGCGAAACCAACTCGTTCATCGGCTCGCCGTCGGTCGCAAGCACCAACGCCTTCGTTGAGAGCGCTTCCATGATGTAATGCCCAAAGCCCTCTGTCACCGACGGACAGATGTGCACACCAAAGCGGTTTTGCATGTCGAGCATCTCCGCCTCCGGCAGGTGCTCCTCGATCATCCGGATATTCGCGGCGTCGACGGCCATGCGACCCCGCGGATTCCCGTACGCGTCTTTCAACGAGCGGACCACCGTCAGCACCGGCCAATCGGGGTGCGCACTCCAAATCCGCACAAGAGTGTCCGTCCCCTTCAATGGGCTGCGGCCCGCCATATGGACAAAGGCACCATAGTCCTTTTCCACATCCGGCTTCCACCGGTCACTGCTCGTGAACCCTACATACTTGGCGGGTGCTCCAAGTGCCGCAAACTGGCCCTCGGCCGCCCGCGTCTTGCAGGCCACCGCGGTCAACCGCGGAATCCGGTGGAGAACTCCGGGATCCGTGAAATCCGGATTCGGGATGAGAATGTTTCGCCGCCCGAAGCGGAACTGCTCGCGGTGGATTTGCTCCAAGTGCACCTGTACCTCGAACGGAAACAGGAGCCGATGGAACTGGCACAAAAATTTTCTGCGCCGCTCCGACAAGTCGCCGCGCGAGCGCGTCCGCACCGGACGCACGGAATACCCCGCGTCGCGGAGTATTCCGGACACCAGCTCAACGTCACGGGTCGTCCCGAAACCGGTGTCCCAAAAGACTACGCCTGCTTTCCTGATGCGCACACGCGGATTCCACCACAATTCGTTTCCGCAGCGCAACCATCCTTTCCGCTCCCGACCTCCGTCTGCTACGCCTCAATCCCCCCAGGAGATTTTCCTCAAAATGGGACTTGACCCGTCCGCACCCCTCGCTCAAAAGCTAAGACCGTCAATTCGAAACCATCCATCGTAGAATATCCAAGCATTGCAAATATGACCACTAGTCTGTCTCGTTTCCTTCCCGCCTTCGCGCTTGCTGCCGTCTTCGCCACTTCCGCTTCCGGTGCGATCCTTGTTCCGCAACCGGTGAGTGCGGGCTTCAACGAAGATATCGTTGCCAGCGGCACGGGCTCCGCCGCAGCCAATACCTCGACAACTTACGACCGCTTTCGCGTGCTTTACTCCGAGGATTTCGCCAACGCCTCCACCTACGGCGGCGGCCTTCCCGCCAACGGCTTCATTACAAGCGCAAATGGAAGCGGCAATCAATACCAACTTGCCGACTACACACAAAACAATGCCCTTCTGATGAAAGGGCAGACCAGCGGGGCACTCACTTTCCAGAATCCGGATAGTTTCACGCAGATTGGTTTACTCGCAGCCAGCGCAGAGGGTGCGTCAAATGTTTCCTTTACGTTGAATTTCGCCGGCGGCGGAACTCAAAGCGGAAACCTCGCAATCGCAGACTGGTGGAACGGTGCCGATGCGGTCATTCAAGGCGTCGGCCGCGTGCACCGGACAAGCGGCGTTTTCGACGGACTTGCCTCGAACAACCCCCGTCTCTACGAATACATTATCGACGTTGATGCGGCACTGCAAAACGAGAGCTTGGTCAGCATTTCCTTCAGCAACCAGACCAGCGGGGCCAATGCCGCCATCTTCGCCGTCAGCGCCATTCCGGAACCCTCGACCTACGCCGCGCTATTCGGTGTTCTCGCAGCCCTGTTTATTCTGCGCCGCCGCCGCGCCTGACGGGGACATTTCAAACATTTTCTCACAAAGCCCTGTGCGTTTCGCACGGGGCTTTTTTATGCCCCGCCCGCACCGGCATCCGCGTAAAAGCCTTCCCAAAGCCCGGCGACAGCCCCAATGGAATACCGCTCCTCCGCCGCCTGCCGGGAATACCGCGCGGCGGCGGCGCGGGTTTCCGGGTCTTTGAGGAGGGCATGGAAGGCGGGTTCGTTTTCGACGGCGACGGTCGTCTGCTCGCCGAGGCTGGTGAGGTCGCGGCGGAGGCGGTCGGAGAGGACGACGGGGAGCCCGGCGGCAAGGGCTTCGAGGACGGCGTAGGGCAGCCCTTCGTATTCAGCGGGATGGAGAAACACATCGGCTGCGCCGTAGTAGCGAGAAACGTCGTCCTGCCAGCCCACGCGGGTGAGGACATCGCCGAGGCCGCGGGCCGTCACCCGCCGCTCCCACTCGTCGTCCCAGTCACCCGCACCCACCCAGAGGAAGCGGACCTTCGGGTGGGAGGCACGGACTTTCCCGGCGACTTCGAGAAAGCGGTCCGGGCGTTTCTGGAAGGTTACGCGGCCCACGGCGAGGACGAGGACCTTGTCGTCCGCGACGCCGAGGTCTGCACGCACCGCACGGCCGGCAGTACGGATTGCCTCCAGATCGGGCAGATCCACGCCGTTGGGGACTTCGCGGATTTCGGCACCCCCGCCCAGAAACGCCGTCAACTCGCGGTAACGGTTGTCCGGATTGGCCACCCAGATCCCGCCGAAGCGGCGGAGGGCGCGGCGGGCCATGGCGTCGCGCACGGCGGCGAAGCGGGCCTTGAGGTAGGCGGCGGACTGGGTGATGTGGATCATACCCACGCGGGGCAGGCCGGTGCGGGCGACGGCGTCGACGAGGTCGAGCCCGTCTTCGAGGTTTTGTTTATTGAGGTGGATGACGTCGGGGGCGAGGCCGCGGAGTTGCGCCGCGACCCGGCGGACTGTCCCGCGGCGGAACGGTGCCTGGAGGCTGCGCAGGGGCAGATCGTAGGTGTTGGTGTAGGGCGCGCGGACGACCTCCCCGACGGGCGCGAACTTTTCGGCGATGCCGTCCATCTTCGCATGGTCGGAGAGCCAGAGCGAGCACACGTGGCCCCGCCGCTTCAACTCGGCGGCGAGCGGGATCATGGCCAGCTCACCCCCGCCCCGCGACCCCGAACTGGTGGAGACAAAAAGGATCTTCATAAAGAGAGCCGCTTTTCATGGCAGCGCCCGACTGCCGTGTCGACCCTCAATAACGTTGGATACGTTTCGTTCGGACAGTTTCCTCGATCCGGATTTGCAGGAATCCCTGCCCGGTATCATCGACTGCGGGCGAAACCAAGCGGACTCGAACCGTCTCGAACTCTCCGTCGGAGTTGAGGACCTCCTCCTCTACGAAAGCTTCGGACCAGTCGTCGAGATTTTCGGAAAAAACGTAGCCAACTTCGACGCCCGCAGCGTGTATCCGTCTCTCGAATTCGATGGCGAGGACGCGTTCAGGTTCCCCGGCGTCACCGGAGGTCACTAGCGCCGCATCGGGCAGACGGGAAAGGTCCGGTGCCCACGGATCCATGCCGAGCAGGTAGGCCAGAGCATTCGGCACCCCGGCACCGGTGGGATCGCCGGAAAAACCGCCGACGGATTCGTCCGCCAGTTGCTCCGCGGAGAAGTGATCGCCGAGCCAACCGGCCATCGTCACGGAAACGGAAGGCGCCACCAATACCACGGTATTGGCTCCATATTCCACCCCCCATTCCGGCTCGGCCGGGGACCCATCGACCAAGACGTGGTCGAACTCCCCCTCTATGCCTCCATCGGCTCTTAGAACAATGAAATTCTGTTGGGAAGCGGGTTCAAATCCGTCGGCCAATTCCACGGTCAGGGTTCCGCCAAGATCCATCGACGCGCTTGTTTCGAGCCGGTCGCCGCCTTCGTCGTCCAAAACGACCTCCAATTGACTCGCCGCGCCCTGCACGAAGCTTCCGTTGACGATCATTCCCGCCGGTCCGCTGCCGGTCTTGAATACCCCCTCGTTGACGATGCTACCGTCGATGGTGCCCTGTCCCGAGATCGTGCCGTGGTTTTCCAGCACGCCCGCGCTTTGGGCCGCCAGGGTCATCGGTGCGGCGGGTTCCTCCGGCGCGGGGCAACCGCCGGCGTCGAGCTGGAGCGTTCCTCCGCTGAGTTCCAATTCGCCGGTTTCGTGGTTGATCACTCCACTCCCGACCTCGACGCGCGCGCCGTCGGCAATTTCCAGTCGCGCCGGTCCGCCCTCACCTTCTTCGCTTCCACCGATATAAAGGGATCCGGCAATGCACCAAAGCGACGGCTCACCACCGTCCGTTCCGGTGATTGTCGCCACACCATCGGAGCCTGGTTGCCGGGCGATGTATCCATTTTTCTCTGTCATGGCACGCCCACCCGAATTCACGAAGAGAAGCCCCTCACTCCCGTCCCCCACAACCACGTCGTCGTCCGTCGAGAAAACGCCCCCGCGGACCTCCACCCCAAAGTCACGCGAGCCGCCCGTTAAATCAATGGATCCCCCTCTCTTGAGAGTTACGCCACCGCCCGGCATCACCAGCACAATAGACATAAATATATCCATCACTTCAAGAACACCATCATCCTTGATCGTGACGTCTCCATGTACATTCATTCCCCGTCCAACTTCCAACACCCCATCGTTCGAGATCACAACCGTGCCCCCCTTAAGTATTGAATTCGGCCCCTCGGAAACGTTTAGGACTCTCCCGTGGTTATCAATTTTCAGCAAACCCGTTCCCCCGTCGCTTTCTCTGCCCCCTCCTACGGAGAGCCCGAATTGGCTGTCCTGGACGTTCCATTCCGATGGATTACCCTCGTCATCGACGCCGGTAACCACAACGACACCTTCGGAACCGTCCTGGAAACCAATCCAGCCTTCCCGGCTCCAAACGCGACTGCCCCCTTCCACCCGCATTTCCGCGCGGTTTTCCGCACCGATGACAAGGCGGTCATGGCTTCCCGTCGGAATTCTCGAGCCATTCCGCAGTATCAGTTGAGGGTTATCATCCGGGGTTCGCCCGTCGAGGACAACGGACTCCGAACCTCCGAAGCCGACTGATCCGCCGTCGACGATCAACCGACCGTCGTGAAAATCGAAATTACCTTCCTCCATTAGAAGGAAGTGACCTTCATAAGGGATTCCATCGTTAAAAAATCCGCCCGTGCGAATTGTGCCCCCGTCCAGTGCAAGACTTCCGGATCCGGCATCGACGTCGAGCGTTCCGCCCACCTTCAGTTCTCCGTCCGCCACCCGGAACGAGGCACGCAAGTCGGCATCCCCTTCAACAGTGAGGCCAAAGCCTTCCCCGAGATCCGGGGCCGGCCCGAAATGCTCCTCAATCACCGCGTCACCTCCCGCTCCGCCGATCATGCGGTCGCCGCCCAGCGCGATCATGCCGCTGAGAAAATTGAAGGTGCCCTGATTTTCGTAGCCGTCGAAACGAATCAAACCGCCGTCGAGGTTGACGGTGCCTTCTTCCCAGATTTGGAGCGTGTCGCCCACGCGCACCGTGCCGTTCTGCTCGATGTTGAGCGTGCCCTCGCCGCCGGCTTCGTCCGCGTCACCGCCGACATACAGTGATTCGGCAATATCCCAAAGCGATGATTCATCCGTAATGGTCACCGAGCTGTTAGAGGTCTCTTCACGTGCAATCCTGGCACGGTCCACGGTCACGGTGGCCCCGTCTTCAACCTTCAGTGTACCTGCACCGAATATGCCGACATCGACCATCCCCTCGCTCTGCCAGATTGAATCGTCACCGGAAATCGTTACGATGCCTTCGGTGCCACTCGCATCGCCAATGCGGACGACGCTTGATGCGGTGTCCAATCTGCTGCCGCCGGCTACCGTAAGCGATCCTCCTTCGCCCTGCGCACCAATGTTGGACGGCCCCTGTGTGGCGGACATCTCGGCACCGTTGATAAGGTTCACCTCAGCACTTGCGTTGGACGAATTTGTGCCGATATCAAGAACCGGGGTGTGGACGACTCCTCGATTGATCGTTAACTCCGCGTTTTGAGACGCCTCGTAGCCGACATGCAACCCCGTCACACCGGCAACCGAGTAAGTATGGCGATCAATGTCCCCGCCGTCGTTTGGGTCTGTGTACAAATTGAATGACACGCGGTTGTGGCCGATACTCAGACTATCGGTCGTCACGTCGTCGGAGAAATCGATCGCGTACGTGCCGTCAACATCGAACACAGCCGAATCTTCCGCGAGGGGAACACCGGTCGCCCAGTTCCCCACGGTATTAAAACTCCCATCCACCGGATCTTTCCAATGCCTTGTTTGCGGCCCGCTGGTCTCCTCCCCGAAGACCGCCACAAGTTCGCGGTCACCTTCCACTGTAAAGCTGTAATTCAGATCCGTGCTGACAACCGAGTCGTTCTCCGTCCAATGGATGAACTCGAATCCGTCCTCCGCATTCGCTTCCACCGTTGCAAGACTCCCGGCGTGGTAGTCGCCGCCTCCGAAAAAAGAGCCGCTTTCCGGCGGCGAGGCGAGAACGCTTACATTATATATCGAAAGGGGCGCCGAGCGAATCGCGAGGCTGTGCTCGCCGAGGAAACTCGCAGCGGACACAGAGGACCAGGCGCCGGAATCGTCAATTAACTGGGGTGTGGCACGAAAGGAAGTGCTGCCGTCGCCGACTTGGCCGCTTGTGCTCCAGCCCCAGGCCCAGAGGCTCCCGTCCCACTTAACGGCGAGAGTGTGCCTGAGCCCGGTTTGGACTGCGACCCAATCGGAGTCTTCGCCGACACGCTTCGGTTCGAGGATGTTCCCTGAGAAATCTCCCGTCCCAAGAACGCCCCATGAGGCCGATCCCCAGGCCCACAGCTCTCCGGCCTCGTCAACAGCAAGGGTTTGGGCGTCCCCCGCCGTAATCGCCGCCCAGTTGGTCTTGTCTCCGACTTGTATGGGAACGGACGAATTATCGGTCGTACCGTCGCCCAGCCGCCCGTTTGCGTTGGAACCCCACGCCCAGATCGTTCCGTCGCCGCGTCGCGCTACGCTGTGATCCGCACCCGCGGAAACTTCGACCCAGTCCGAATTCGACCCTTCGCCCTCGGCCAGGAGGACCTGAATCGGCGAATAGCTTTGATTTGTTGATCCGACTCCAAGCTGTCCCGATGAGTTAAATCCCCATGCCCAAAGGGTTCCGTCCTGTTTCAGAGCAAGGGTGAAATCGCGTCCCGCGCTTGCGGCGGCCCAATCGTTGTCCCCTCCCACCTGTCCGGGCACGGTCCGGGGATCAGTAGGTTCGCCGTTGCCCAGTTGACCTTGAGTGTTCCTTCCCCATGCGTAAAGCCTGCCGTCGTCCTTGATCGCGACGGTATGGTATTGCCCGGCCGTGACAACGGCCCAATCCGAATCTTCACCCACGGGCGAAGGGAAAAAAACGTCTTCATTCGTGCCATGCCCGAGTTGACCGAAGGTGTTTTGTCCCCAACTCCACAGAGTACCGTCACTTTGAATTCCATACGACGAGTTGGATACCGCGACAACCGTTTCCCACTCTCCGTTCTCTAAGCCGGTCGGCTCGGTATATGTCCCGTAGGCGCCGGTGCCCACCTGTCCCTTGAATGCGCTGCCCCATGCCATGAGGGTCCCGTCACCGGATAGGGCCACCGTGTGCCTTCCGAAGGAACCGGTTCCTTCGAGGGCCACCGCCTTCCAATTACCCGAGCCCGCGACTTCAACAGGAGAAGCACTCATGGTTGCGGATCCGTCGCCCAATTGGCCGTAATCATTATTCCCCCAGAGCCACAGTCTTCCGTCCGTATCGATCCCCGCGCTGTGCACGACGCCCGCCGCGACAAATTCCCATTCGCCTCCCACCTCGACCGGTACATTGCTGCTCGTATTCGTCCCATCGCCGAACACATGTGAAAAATTACTGCCCCACGCCCACAAGACACCCTCCCTAAGCGCAAGCGTATGTGAATTGCCTGCAGCCACGCTGTTCCAACCCTCGCCCTCCACCTGTGTGGGAACGGTGATGTTACTAATCGAACCGTGCCCGAGCCTTCCGCTGCTTCCCGCCCCCCACGTCCAAAGCGATCCGTCTTCCCGGATGGCGGCACTGTGGCTGTGGCCGGCCGAAACAGCAGTCCAGGGATTCCCTTCCCCGCTGTCCACCATAACCGCCGTGTTCTGGTCGCTGCCGGAGTCGTCGCCCAACTGCCCGACATTATTGCGACCCCAGGCCCACAATGAGCCATCGGTCGCGATGGCCAGGGTGTGCCATTCACCCGAACTGACCGATCCGAACGCGATCTCAGCCTCGTCCGGCAAAACGACGGGAACCGGGGACGTCCGAAGGCCCCCCGTCGTTCCGTCGCCGACCCGCCCATTATTGTTGCGCCCCCATGCCCAGAGGCTCCCATCCGTTTTGATCCCAACTGCAAAGTCGCTCCGGGCACTGACAGAAATCCATGTGGAATCACCGTCCACCGGGACCGGAGTAGGCCGGTCGGTCGTCGTTCCATCGCCAAGGGTTCCCTCTTGATTCCGGCCCCAGCCCCATAAGCGGTTCTGACCGTCGATTGCCAGCGAAAAACCCGCGCCCGCGCTGACTGCTTTCCAGTCGGTGCCCGAGGCCCCTACCGGCTCGGGGCTCACATAATACGGTGTATCCAATCCGAGCTGGCCGCGATCATTCGCGCCCCATGCCCACAATTGGCCGTCCGCTTCGGCGGCATTCGCAGGCGCGAATGAAAGGAGCGCGGCGAGTGATCCAACGAGGAAAACGGAGACTCTTTTTTTTCATAATGCAATCCTATTCTTTTGTTTTATCGCGGTCGGGAAGGCAGTGAAGTGTTTTCCGGCGCACCCCTGCCGCACGGGCAAGGAGGCAAGAGAGGCATCAGCGGATTCCAGGCTCAGGCTGCGTTCATTGGAGAGAGGAGAGATAAAGGTGTTTACGAGAGAGGAACAAACAAGGGCCGCATTTTAGCAAATTGCAGCACCCGCGTCTATTCCCCAAAAGTATGAAATCAGCCCGCATTCCGAGGTTTTCCATTGCCAAAATTCGCGGCGGTATTTGACAATCGCCGCTGTATTTCGGCCCACCCTATGCGAACCGAAGGCCGCTTTCTCCCGGAATGTCTGCTCCAATGATCAACGCCGCGGAGCCGCGACCGCGCTCACGGGCGCGCGCGGAAGTCGTGCGCCCGGCCGCACTCGACCGTATCGCGGGTCCGGCGACGGCGCGACTGCACGGGACCGACGGCTACCGCGCCTACCTGCGCGCCGCCCGCTCGCTGCTGAGCCGGTCTCTTACCTTCAGTCACCTCAGCCTGAGTCTTGCGCCTTTCGAAGACGGCGGACCCCCGGAAGGTTTCCGCGTCCGGCCGCGGACGGGAACCGGTGACTACTTCGGGCCGCGGTTGCCGTTTGCAGGGTTGGCCTCTGCCCTTGCGGCGCCTCGCGCCAGCGGGGTACTCGTCCTTGCCGAAGGGCAGAAGACCGGGACCGAACGAACCCACCTCTGTTTCGTCTTCCGCGAGAAAGGGGAGGTGAGCGCCGCGCTTGTCGCGCACGGCGTTCCACGGGCCTTTCGTGTCGTTGAAGCATCACACGACACGACCGGTGTCCTGCACGGCCACCTGAGCGCAGCGTTCCTGCGGGTGCGCAGCCGCGAATCGGAGCGCGCCACAACCACGGCCATGAAAAAAGCCCTCGCGCCGCTTCCCGCCGCGCTCGTCCTTCTCAACGCGGCCGGTTCGGTCCTATTCTTCAGCCCGGCGGCGGCACGGCTTAACAACGCGTGGTGCTCCGTCGGCAACGAACCCTATTCGGGTGCCTCGCTGCCGGTGCACTCACTGACCCTGCCGGGCGAGATTCTCGAATGCGCGGCGCGCGTCGCGCAGGGGAGTGCGGGGGCGCGCCGTCTTGTCGCCCGGCACCCGGGCGGGCACTTGCGCGCCACGGTGCGCCGAATGGGCCGGAACCCGCCACTTGTCGTCGTCGAATTCGCAGGCGGCACGCAGGCGGCCAACACCCCCATGCTCTCGAACAGAGACCCCGGCTTGTTTCGCGCACTCGCCAAACTGACGCCGGCGGAACGACAGGTCGTCGCCCTCCTTCGCGATGGCCGGTCCAACGCGGAAATGGCGGTCCTCCTGCGGAAATCCACACACACCGTGAAATCGCAGTTGCGTTCCGCACGTCTCAAGCTGGGAGGGCTCTCCCGGCGTGATATCATCCGGGCCTACGCATGAAGCCGACCGGTCAACCGAAAATCCGTGTATGCGAAACCGGCATCAGTGGATACAGTGACGCCCTCATCGAGCTGCATCGTTGCCGGGATTTCAATGCAATCACCAGAAGTTGCCGCCGTATCGCACGCGAATACCTCCGCGCGCGTGTGAGCCTTTCCCACTTCCCGCAACACCCTGTGACAAACGCGTTCGCGGGCACCGTCCCCGTTCAGTTACCGCAGCGGCACCGCGTCCATTCGCCCGAGGCCAAGCGCATACGGGTGTGGTTCGATCCGCCGGACGCGCATTCCGGATCGGGAGGAGTCCACTGGCGGAACGATCCGCCGGCCGACACAAACGCGTGCGATCCCGGCGGCCCGCAACCCGGGGAAACAGCGCTGCTCTTCGGAGACGCGACCGAGTTCAAAGGAATCGTCGTCCTGCGGAAACCGCAGTGGGCGCACAAGGGCCGCCGCGAAGATCTCGGGCACCTGCGCGCCTTCCATCAACACCTCGATGTAGCGATCCGTCGGATACAGGACAAAGCCACGTTTGAGGCCTTCCGTTCCGCTCTTGCCGCGCTCCTCCAGCGCACGGGGCATCCCTGTCTTGTCCTTGACTGGGAATCACGGGTTCTGTTCGCCACCGGAGCAGCCTACGGAATCCAAAGTGTTTGGGAATGCGATCCCCGCACCGGAAACGGAAACCATACGCTCGCATCCGACATCCGTTCCTTCATTGAGTCGCGCAAAGAGCGCTGGCTGGCGAACCCGGCCCGCTTCGCGCACATCCACCGGAGAGTCTGGTTGCACGAGCATCCATCCCGCGAAAAGTGGATGGCTAAAGTCAGCCTCCTCCCTTGCCGCGTTCACCATCCGCACGCCATGCGTTTTCTCGTAGAATTTGTCGAAAGCGGAAGCCGCACTTCAAATGCAAACACTGCCTCAATCAAACGACCGCCGCAACCGCTTCGCTCCCTTCTCAGTCCGGCGGAGCGTGCGCTCCTTGAGGCGTTCTCCGGTGAGTCCAACCGGGAACTCGCCTGCAGCATCGGCAAGAGCATTCATACGGTGAAGCGGCATCTCTCCTCGATTTACCGGAAGACCGGCGCGACCAACCGGTATCAGTTGCTCGCACGCCTAAACAGAAACGGCACCATCCCTCCGAAGCCGAAACGGGCGTAAGGTCCACAATGTCCATCTCTCCTTCAAATGGAGAAGAAATCCCGTTTAGACGACCTGCACCCGAAAGAAAATGCGTTGACGCCTGTTCGCGGCTGATGATAAAGAAAAGGGGTCTTCAAGTCTCCGCTGATTTGTCTCAAACGCGCGCGGTGAGCTGATTGCCCTTTTCCGGGTCGTCGGCGCGCGGATGCATTTGCCATGACACACTTCCGCTCCGGCACAATCTCGTGGGAGCCGGTTTTCGAGGCGGAGGGCGACGCCACCAACACGGTGAAGATCCGTGTCGATGTCGTCTATCGGCGCTCCTACCCCGTTTCGAGCTTTCGCGAGTTCAGTAACCCCGACAACAGCAAGCTGCCCGGCGACACACTTGTTTACCAAAACCTGCGTTTCGCCGGCAACGTGTCGGCACCCCTCCAGTTTTTGGTCACGGCGGTGAACCTGCAGGAAGACTGGCTCTACGGCGTCGCTCATGTCACCCATACATTTTCGGAGCCCGGCACGTACATGGCGTGGCTGGAAAGCTGCTGCCGGTTGAGCGGACTGCAAAACGCCAACGATACACAATACCGGCTGGAAACCCTCATCCACGTCGGCGAAGGAAAGCGGTCGCCGGTTACGGGCATGCCGCCGTTGGTGCAAGCGCCCCTGGGAGGCGTAACCTCGCTGCAGATACCGCATGCCCATCCCGATGGAAACGAAGTGCGGTTCCGGTTCGCCGACCCCTCGGAGACCGGCGCGGGTCATGTCCAGCCACCCGATCTCTCCGTCTCGGAGTCCGGCCTCGTCACATGGGACACCACGGAGCATTCTTCGGGGCTCTACCGGTTGTGGAATACGCAGGTCGTCATGGAGGGTCTCGACGACACCGGAGAGGTCGTTTCCCGTGTTCCGCTTGAGTTCCTGATCCACCTCGTGGAAGAGGAATTCAGCGAGCCCCCGGTATTCGACGCCTTTCCGGAAGAAGCCCTCCACCCCGTCGCGGGAGAGCCATTTTCTTTCGAGGTGCAGGCCTCGGACCCCGATGAACTGGAAGTTGTCATGCTTTCCGCCCTGAACGCGCCCGAAGGGATGACCTTCGAGTTCGTTGACCCGGCGGAGGATGCCGCTGACAACGCTGTGCGCCTTCAGGCCACATGGACACCCGCCTCCGGAAATGTGGGTTCCGCCTACGTCATCACCTTTCGCGCCACAAACCACAAACAGGCAATGTCGGACATCGCCGTTACCGTCCTTCCCGCTCCCGGCAACCGACCGCCGGTGGCCGCTGCGGGCGGGCCCTACGGCCTTGTCATGGGCTCCGACCTCGTCCTCGACGCCTCGGGCTCCTTCGACCCGGACGGCGACGAGCTGACCTTCGCATGGGACCTCTCGGGCAACGGAGAGTTCGACGACGCGTCCGGACCGACCCCCGTGCTCACGTGGAGCGATCTCGCGGACTTGGGTCTAAATGCGCCGGGCACCTTCACCATCGCGGTTCGCGCCGACGACGGCAAGGCGTCCCACACAGTTGCCACCACGCTCCACATTGTCGCAACTTCGCCAAGTCTTGTTCCCCTGGGAATCCACCGCATCGCCGACGCAGCGCCGGACAAACCTCCGCTCAGGGTCCATTGGCCCGCCGAACCAGGCTTTCGCTACCTCTTGGAAAAATCGACCGACCTCGACGGATGGTCGCCCGCCACGGGTTTTCCCGCGACCGCCGAGGGTAGCATTCTTGAGTTTCGCTTCGAGCGGCAACCCGGAGCCGATCCCCTCTTTTTCGGCTTGAGTTTCCAACCGTAGGATCCAATCGCGGTTTGCATACTTCAAAAAGTGGCGGGGCGGGCTGGCCCGGCAGGTCAGGGCATAGCCGCGGATGCGAGTGGGTTGCCCTGTCGAATCTCCGAGGAAGATTCGCTGCGTAGCGACGGAGCCGCGCCTCCGTCGATCCCCCGCGCCGGGGTGAATTGGCCCCGATGGCGCTCGGATGAGCGGCTGGCTCGCTGGAGTGCGGCTCCGCGAGGCAGGTCTCGACATCGCCCGACAGTTTGCGAGAATCCGCCAACATGGAGGAGCAAGCGCGGCCCGGACAACGGTGGATGAGCGAGCCCGAGCCTGAACTCGGGCTCGGTGTTGTGGAGGAGGCCGACCGCTTTCAAGTGGCGCTGTTTTTTCCGGCGAGCGGCGAGCGACGGCGCTACGCCTGTGAGCACGCCCCGCTCAAGCGCATCCGCTTCAACGCGGGCGACACCGTCTTCGTGCCGGGCGGGAAGCCCATGATCGTTGCAGACGTCGCGGAGCGCGGCGGCATCCTTCACTACACGGGCGACGCCGGATCCTATTCCGAAGCGGATCTCGATGACTCGGAGAGCTTGACCGATCCGATCGACCGCCTCTTTCAGGGGACGGTCGATCCGCCGGAGGACTTCGACCTGCGCTTCGATGCTCTCGACCACACCAGTCGCGTGCGGAATTCCGAGGTCGTTGGTTTCCTCGGCGGTCGTATCGACCTCATCCCCCACCAGATCCACATCGCCGCCGAGGTCGCAGGGCGCTACCTGCCGCGCGTCCTCCTCGCCGACGAAGTCGGGCTGGGCAAAACCATCGAAGCCTGCCTCATCCTCCACCGGCTCCACCTCACCGGCCGGGCCGAACGCATTCTCGTTATCGTCCCGGACTCCCTTGTGCATCAGTGGTTCGTGGAGCTGCTGCGCCGCTTCAACCTCTGGTTCACGCTCATGGACAGGGAGCGGTGCGAGGCGGTGGGCGGCGCAAAGGAAACGGCGGAGTCCCGCAACCCCTTTCTCGAAGAGCAGCGCGTGATCTGCAGCATCCGCCTCCTTGTGGAGAACGACCGCTGGGCGCGTGCCGCGACGGAGGCGGGCTGGGACATCGTCGTGGTCGACGAGGCGCACCACCTCTCGTGGAGCCCGGAGGGTCCGGGCCCGGAATACGCCGTGGTCGAACGCCTTGCGGCGGAGGCGCCGGGTCTGCTCCTCCTCACCGCCACTCCCGAGCAGCTGGGTATTTCGGGCCACTTCGCGCGCCTCCGCCTCCTCGATCCCGCCCGCTATCCCGACCTCGACCGCTTCATCGAGGAGCAAAAGCGTTTCGCCAAGGTAGCCGCCGTGGCGGAAAAGCTCCACTCCGGCCGGGCGCTCTCCGCGCGCGACCAAGCGACCCTTGAAACACTCTTCGAGAGCGACCCCGAAACCCTCCGCGAATACGCCGAGGCCATCCGCGCGGGGGACGCGGAGGCCCGCGCCGGCCTCCTCGATGATCTTGTCGACCGCCACGGTACGGGGCGCGTGCTCTTCCGCAACACGCGCGAGGCCCTCACCGGGTTTCCGCGGCGGGTCGCCCTGCCCGCGCCGCTCGATCCGCGGCCCGGGCTCAGCGCGGAAGAATTGCACGACCGCCTACTGCGCGAGTTCGAAATGGAGGAAGACCCCGCCCTCGCACAGGCGCAGTTCGACTACCGCGGCGGACCCCGCGCGCACTGGCTGGCGGAACGCCTCCGCTCCCTGCCGGACGAAAAAATCCTCGTTATCTGCCGGACGCCGATCAAGGCCATCGCCCTTGCCGAAGCGCTGGCGCAGGAGATCAACGTGAAGACGGGCGTCTTCCACGAGGGGCTCACGCTCATCCAGCGCGACCGCAACGCGGCGTGGTTCGCCGAACCGGGCGGGGCACAGGTGCTCATTTGTTCGGAGATCGGGAGCGAGGGCCGCAACTTCCAGTTTGCGCACCACCTTGTCCTCTTCGACCTCCCCCTCGACCCGGAACTGCTCGAGCAGCGCATCGGCCGCCTCGACCGCATCGGCCAGACGACCGACATCAAGATCCACATCCCCTTTTTGCGCGGCAGCGCCATCGAACTCCTCCAGCGCTGGCACCATGAGGGTCTCGACGGCATCGAACACGCCCTGCGGGGCGGAAACGCCTACCTCGAGAGATTCGGCAAGCGCGTCCGCTCCGTCGCCCGCGATTTTCACCTCAGCGCGCGCGAACCGGTCGGCAAGACCGGAAAACTCATCGAGGACACCGCCCGCTACCGCACCCGCCTCGAGGAGCGCCTGCGCAAAGGGCAGGACCGCCTCCTCGCCCTGCAATCCAACCGTCCCGAGCGCGCCAAGGTCCTCATCGACAAGATCCGCTCTATCGACGAGGACACCGCCCTCGAGGCGTTCATGACGCGCGTCTTCGATCACTTCGGCGTCGACGCCGAGGAGCTGGACGAGCGCACCGTGCACCTCCGGCAGGGCAACTTCAGCTCCGAAACGCTTCCCGGTCTTCCGCCTGACGGTTTCCCCGCCACCTTCGACCGCTCCAAGGCCCTTGGCCGCGAGGACATCCAGTTCCTCACATGGGACCATCCTGTCGTGCGCGACTCTATCGACATGATTCTAGGTTCCGACCGCGGCACCAGCGGTATCGTAACCCTTGCGGGCACGGACGACGCCCCGCCCGTCTTCCTCGAAACCGTCTACGTCGTGGAGTGCGTCGCGCCCGCCCGCCTGCACGTCGACCGCTTTCTCCCGCCCGCGCCCATCCGCGTCGTCGTCGATCCGGCAGGCACCGAAGTCACCGCTGATTACCCGCTCGAAATCATCCGGCGCAACGCCCGCCCGGAGTCCGCCTTCCGCTTCGAGGAGAACGCAGCCGGCTTGCGCGAACTGGCCGCCCGCATGCTCAGCGCCTCACGCGAAAGCGCCGTGCGCCGGAGCAACGAACTCATCGCTCTCGGGCGCAAACGCGCGCGCCGTCAACTCGGTGGCGAGGCCCGCCGTCTCCGCAACCTGCGGCGTATCAACCCCTCCATCCGCGAAGACGAGATCCGGCTCGCCGAAACCGTCCTCGGCGAAGCAAACAAAGCCATCGGCGATGCCCACATCCGCCTCGACTCCGCACGCCTCATATTGACCCTCAGTTGAGCGACGGATCGTCGGGCACATCGACGAGCGCGGAGAGGTCGGGCCGCTGAGAACGCACCACCCCGCCCCATGCCTCGCCGCCTTCCGCCTCCAGAAAGTCCGGATGGATGGGAGCGAGGATCCACGAGTTGACCCCGAGTTCACCCTCCAACTGCCCTTCGCCCCAACCCGCGTAGCCGAGAAAAGCACGGGCAACGATATTTCCCTCCGACTCCAGCATCTCCGTGAGGGCCTCCGCCGAGATCCCGAAGTGCAGCCGAAAGGCACCGCCCTCCATGTCCCAGCTCCACGCCGCGAGGAGCAGTTCGGCCGGTGCCACGGGCCCACCGAGGTAGACGGGGACCCGCCCCACGGGCGACCCCTCGAACTCGGATTTCAGCTGGCCGAGCGTGCGCTCGACCGGTCGGTTGAGGATCACCCCGAGCGCGCCGTCGCTCTCGCTGTGCGCCGTGAGGAGCACAACGGAGCGGGCGAAATTCGGGTCGAGCAAAGTCGGATGGGCGGCGAGGAGACTCCCGCTCAGGCTTGTGAATTGTGATTCCGTGTCGCGCATGTTCAGCCTAATTTCTCCACCGAAATGCCCGCCTCGTCGAGAAGTTCGGTGACAATCGGATCGTTGCGGTAGTCTGTCAGGTATTTCACGCAGCGGATTCCGGCCGAAGCGAGGATCTTGGCGCAGTTGATGCAGGGAAAGTGCGTGATGTAGGCAGTCGCTCCGTCCACCGAAATGCCGCGCCGCGCGGCGTCGGCGATGGCATTCTGCTCCGCGTGCACCGTCGCCTGCTCGTGCCCCTCGCGCACACGGCTGCGGTGGGGCGAACCCGGCAGAAAACCGTTGTAGCCCGCCGCAATGATGCGGTTGCGGTGCTCACCGCCGGAAACAAGAATGCACCCAACGTTCAGCCGCTCACAGGCCGAGCGCGAGGCGATCAGCAGCGCCGCGCCCATGAAATAATCGTCCCACGAAGGACGGCCGCCGCCCGACGACGCCGCCGCGACGCGCGAGAGAAAAGTCCCGCCGCACGCGTCTTCCGCACCCGCGCTCCGTCCGTTGGCAACCTCCGCTCCCGAATCCACACTCATACCCCGACTATGCCCCGCGACCGCGGCGCTGTAAACACGATTGCGCCGGACCGTCTATTCGACGTGGCGGCGGATCGCCTGCCGGATAAATCCGCTCAACCGCGGCAACTCCGCCCCCGCGGGCAGATCCGCATAGGGCTGCAAGGCGGCCTCCGCCGCGTCCACCTCGGCGTAAAAGCGGTCGCGCACCCGCCCGTAGACGCCCGCCCCGCGCATCGCCGCATCGAGAGACTCCGGCGTGGCGCGCCCCGCCGCGATGTCCGCGCGCAGGCTCTCCGCCCCGCCGCCGGGGAGCGAATCGAGGTACAGCAGGAGCGGCAGCGTGAGTTTTCCGCTCTGGAGGTCGGTGCCCAGCGTTTTTCCCGCACGCTCTTCCCGGCCCGCGAAATCCGTCAGGTCGTCATAAATCTGGTAGGCCGCGCCGAGGCGGCGGGCAAACACCTCGACGGCGTCGCAAAACGCCGCCGGATACCCGCCGAGCATCGCCCCAAGCCGCGCCGACACGGCGAACAACTCCGCCGTCTTCAAATCGATGAAGCGGAAGTAGTCCTCCATGGAGATATCGAACCGCTTGCGGGCAAACGTCTGCGCGATCTCCCCCGAGCAAACCTGGCGCGTCGCCCGCGAAACAAGGCGGCACACGGTGACGTCCGGAAAATCCGCCGCGAGCTTGAGCGCATGCGCGAAGAGCGCGTCGCCAAGGAGCACCGCCGCGTGCGGACCGTAGCGCGCCACCGCCGTCTCCACGCGGTGCCGCGTATCGGCGCCGTCGAGAATGTCGTCGTGCACGAGCGTGGCGAGGTGCACCAGCTCAACAATCGCGGCGGCGCGGATCAGCCCCTCGTCCGGTGCCCCGGCACTCCCCGGCAGACCTGCGTAAAAGACGAGAATGGGCCGGATTTTCTTGCCGCTGTGCCCGAAGGTGTAGCGCACCAGCGGCCGCACTTCCGGCTCAAAGGCCTCGACCTGCGCCTCCAGAAACATCTCCAGCTGCTCGAAATGAGCGGCGAGCGGAAGGGTGATCGCATCGATCCCCTCTGCAAGGCGCGGTGCCGCGGTGGCCTCTCCGGATGTGGACATGAAGTGACAACCTACCGCCCGCTTTCGCGAAATCAAGCCGTCGTCCGGCTTACCGGAGGATGGCACGGATGGCACGGGCCTCCGGATCGTCAGCGAGGCGTGCCGCATGCTCCGGGGGCAGCACGCCCACGATAGCGAGGCACTTCCGGCTGCTCTCCGCCGCCGCGCCGAACCGCTCCACACCCTCCGCCCACTGCCGGACGGCGCGTTCACGCTGCCCGCTGTTCCAGAAGACCACGCCCTGGACAAGGAAACCCGCCGGGTCGCGCGGCTCAAACCGCTCCGCCTCGTCGAGAAGAGTCTCCCACTCCCCCACGCCGGCAAACTCCAGCCGCCCGGCAAGGGCGAGGTTGTATGCGCTCACCAGAAAAATGCGCAGTCCATCCTGGCGCGACGGGTCGCGGGCGAGCGCGCGGCGGGCGAAATCCGCCGCCTCGGCGTCGGCCCCGCCTTCCGCTGCCGCGTTGGCCAGCAACATCTCGTCCTGGATAAACGTGCGTGTGTCCCGCGCCTCGAAAAAAGGCGGAAAAACAACCGCCGCCGCTCCGGCCATGAGGCAAACGGCGGCGACGCCGCGCCTGCCCGGAAAGACCTCCGCAGCCATCCGGCGGAACCCCCCGGCCCGCGTTCGGAAGGCCGCGGTGAGAAATACGCCCCAGCCACCCGCCGTCACCGCGAGAACGGAGACAAGCGGAATCCGGAAGCGCGCGCTCACGTAGTAGATCCCCATGGCCGCCGCGTAGGCTGCCGCCAACAACAGCCAACCCCGCACGGAGACTGGCCGCGGCCGGGCAAGGACAACCACCCCCACCGCGAGGACCAGCAGCGCGCCCCAGCCGAGCGGATTCCACCGCAGAACGGGCGAGCGCGCCTTGTGGTAGGCGTAGGTCTTGTTGTTGTACTGCTCGAAGTCGTGAAAAAGGTAATACACCTTGCGTAGCTGCAGAGCGGCAAAGCGGCCCGGATCCTCACTGGCGGAAGCCCGGAACTGCCCGCGCCAAAAGGCGTTCTGCTCATCGATGTCGAAGGGCGGCGCCTCCCCTGTCTCGCGGGCGTAGAGCGCCTCCGCCTCGGCGCGCGCCGGGTTCATGCCGTCGGGCAACTCCGCATGGAAGACCGATTGCGTGAAATACTTGCCGTTCGCGTTGTCCCGGTTGGCCGCATAGAGATTGAAGGCTCCCTGCCACGGCAGGATGCGGAACTCCCCGCCGACGGAATAATTGACCGTGCCGAACCCGGCGAGGCAGACAGCCCCCGCCACCCAAACGAGCGCGGCCCGCCGCCACGGCAACCGCCCGCCCAAGGGCGCGGCGGCGAGAACGAACGGCAGAAGGAGCACAACCGGCAGAAAATGCGGTCGTGCGAGGACCGCCAGACCGACCAGAAATCCGCCCGCAAACACCCGGCCCACCGAAGGCAGCACCGGAACCTCCCCGCGCATCCATGGCGGCGGCGACGCCTCCGACGCGGCTGCTTTGGCCGCCGCCCGGGCTTTCCGCACAAGGTCTTCGGACGGTTCGCGGCCCCGCCACACCGCGGACATCACATCTCCACTGCCTACCGGCGCAAGCCGCGCGGCCGGTGCGGCCCCGCCCCAGCGTAGAACAACAAGTCCGAGCAGGCAAAGAGTCGTCGCCGCCGTCATATCCAGCGGCTCAAGGGCGAAGTGGAGCAGCACCGGATTCAGTCCGTAGACCGCGAGGGCAAACGTTCCCGCCGAATCCGTTCCCCACATCCGCTCCGCAAGCCGGGCAACACAGCCCGCCGCCACCCAGTGCGCTGCCAGTCCCGCGAACGAAGCCGCCAGCGGCAACCAGTCCGGACCGACAAGGAACCGCAGCAACGCGAGAAGGAGAGGATACAGCATTGCCCGGTAAAACGGCTCGTCGCCGAAATCGCCCTCCGCAATCGACGCTGCAAGATGTAGATTCTCTTTCCCGTCAAGCTGCGGATGCCATGCAATGGGCTGCTGCAAGTGCCACAGAAAAGCGAGTGCCCCGTAAAGCAGCACTCCCATCCACACCCACCGGCGAATACGTTCCATTCCCCCGTTTTTACGCCATTCCCCACCCGCATCAAGCCTCCTCTCCCTCTCCGTCTTCCTCTTCCTTTCCGGACTCACTCTTCCTCTTGCCGCCCCGACCGGACCGTCGGCACACGAAGGAACGCCTCTGCCACAAAGAGGCGCCCCGGCGGATAGTCCGGGACGCCTCAGGTCAGTCAGGTCGGGTTTGGGGTAAGCCCTGGAAAAGCGGCAGGCTCACTGGCAGGCTTCGCACTCCTCGCCGCGCATGCGCGCTTCGAGGGAACAGGCCTGCTTTTCGGCCTCGGTGTAGACACGCTTGGGTTGCTCGGCTTTGATGCTGACGGTGGCCTTTTCGATATTGGAGGCCCCGATGGTGCGCAGGTAGTAGGTCGTTTTGAGTCCTTGTTCCCATGCCGCGCGGTACATGTGCGAGAGCGTCTTGAGGTCGGGCTTGGAGAGCCAGAGGTTGACGGACTGGCTCTGGTCGATCCACTTCTGGCGGCGCGCGGCGGCGCGGATGACCCACACGAAGTCGATCTCAAAGGCCGTCTGGTAGCGGTCGCGCATGTCGTCGGGGATACGGTCGATCTTGGAGAGATCGCCCTCGAAGTATTTGAGCTGATCGCGCATGTCGTCGTCCCACAGGCGGCGGTTCTTCAACTCCTTGACGAGATAGGGGTTGAGGATGACGAACTCGCCCCCGAGGTTGCTCTTGGCGTAGAGGTTCTTGTAGGTCGGCTCGATACACGGGCTCGAATGCATGATGTTCGAGATCGTGGCGGTGGGCGCGATGGCGAGGACATTGGAGTTGCGCATGCCCTGGCGGGCGATCTTGTCGCGCACGGGCTGCCAGTCCATCTTGCCGCCGCGCGGGACATCGAGGGCGACGCCGCGCTCTTTTTCGAGGAGGTCGAGGGTGTCCTGCGGGAGGAGGCCGCGGGACCACTTGGAACCCTCATAGGTGCTGTAGGCACCGCGCTCGGCGGCGAGATCGCTGGAGGCTTCGTAGGCGTAGAAGGCCACAGCCTCCATGAACTCGTCGTTGAACTCCACGGCCTCGTCGCTGGAAAAGGCGAGCCCCTTCTTGAGAAGGGCGTTTTGCAGGCCCATGACGCCAAGGCCGACGGGGCGGTGGCGCATGTTGGCGTTGCGGGCAGCCTCGGTCGGGTAGAAATTGATGTCGATGACGTTGTCGAGCGCGCGCACGGCGATACGGATCGTCTCGCGCAGCTTTTCAAGATCGAGCGACCCGTCGGCGCTGAGGTGATTTTCAAGAATCACCGATCCGAGATTACACACAGCCGTCTCGTCTGCGCCGGTGTTGAGGGTGATCTCGGTGCAGAGGTTGGAGCTGTGAATGACGCCGCAGTGGTCCTGCGGGCTGCGGACGTTGCACGGGTCCTTGAACGTGATCCACGGGTGGCCCGTCTCGAAGAGCATGCGCAGCATCTGTTTCCACAGGTCGACGACTTCGACCCGGCGGCTCCAGATGCGGCCCTCTTCGGCGAGACGCTCGTAGTGCTCGTAGCGTTCTTCGAAAGCCGCGCCGTAGAGGTCGTGAAGGTCCTTAACCTCGTTGGTGCGGAAGAGCGTCCAGTGCTTTTTCGCGCCCGGCTCATTGCGCTTGACGAGGCGCTTCATGAAGAGGTCGGGGATCCAGTTGGCCGTGTTCATGTCGTGGGTACGGCGGCGGTCGTCGCCCACGTTGCGGCGCAGTTCAAGAAAGTCGTAGACGTCGTTGTGCCATGTCTCGAGGTAGGCGCATCCGGAGCCGCGCCGCTTGCCGCCCTGGTTGACGGCGACGAGCTGGTCGTTGTGCATCTTGAGGAAGGGGATGACGCCCTGGCTCTCGCCGTTGGTCCCCTGAATGTAGGAACCGGTGCCGCGCACGGAGGTCCATGAGCCGCCGAGGCCGCCCGCCCACTTGGAGAGGAAGGCGTTTTCGGCGATGCCGCGCAGCATGATGCTCTCGATGGAGTCGTCGACCTTGTAGAGGTAGCAGGAAGAGAGCTGGCTGTGGTGGGTGCCGCTGTTGAAGAGCGTGGGCGTGCTGGAGCAGAAGCGGCGGCTCTTGTAGAGACTGTAGAGTTGGATGACCCAGTTCTCCGCGTTTTCCTTCTCCTCCATGAAGAGGCCCATGGAGACGCGCATCCAGAAGAACTGCGGGGTTTCGAGGCGGCGCGGATCGCGGCGCGTCTTGTCGACGAGGAGGTAGCGGTCGTAGAGTGTCTGGATGCCGTGGAAGTCGAAGTCCATGTCGGCACCCGGGTCGAGGGCCTCGGCGAGCACGTCGAGGTCGTAGCGCTCGGCGAGCACGGACTGGAGCCGGTCGATCGAAACGGCGTGTTTGATGTAGCGGCGGAAGGCCTTCTGGTGGAATTCCTTGAGACGGCCGATGCCGTGTTCGCCGATGCTCCAGTCGAGAACTTCCTCGTAGATGTAGGTGAGGAGGATGCGCCCGGCGAACTTACCGAAGTCGGCGTCGCGCTCGGTGAGGCTTTTGGCGTTGAGGATGATGGTCTTGCGCAGGTCGGCCAGCTTCATCTCGGGGTAGATAGAGCGGCGCAGTTCGGTCTCGATCTGCTCGCGCGTCATGCAGAGATCGAGGCCGATCATGGCGTAGTCGATACGCTGCTTGAGGTCGGCGCCGTCCCAGAAGATGTTGGCGCCGTCGGGCAGCGTGATGAGGATCATGCTCTCCTGGCGGGCGTCATCGCCGGAAACGTCGCGGGCCTCGACCTCGCGGAGGGCGCGCCGGTGCGCGCGGTAGAGGATGTAGGCCTCGGCGACTTTGAAGTGCCCGAGGCGCATCAGCTCTTCCTGCACGATGTCCTGAATCTCCTCGATGTGGATGCGCGAGACGTTGAGCGCGCGGACCCGGTCGCCGACGGCTTTGGCAACGGCCACGGCGGGCTCGGAGTCGAGCCCGAGCGTGAGAAAGGCCTTGCGCACGGCGACTTCCACCTTGCCGTCGTCCCATGGCACTTCCTTGCTGTTGCGGCGGATGACGCGCACATTGACAGGCGTGTCGCGCGTGTCGCGGCCGGCGTTGCGGAGCATGAGGAGGCTCTTTGCGACGTCGGGGGCGTTGTTCTCGATGAGGGTCTTTTCGATGAGGATGTAGATCTCGCGCTCGCTCAGCGTAAGGGCCTTGCCCTCCTGCGCAAGCTTGGCGAGGCGATCGGCCACAGCGCGGGCGACGAGGCCCACAAACTCGCGGTTTTTGTCGGTGTAGATGGCGTTCTCCTCCTCGTCGCGGGAGAGGAGGAGGTTGGTGAGGGCACCGCCCACGGTCTCGGCGATCTCGCCGAGGTCGAAGTCGCAGACATCGTCGTCGATCTTCACCTTGACGGTGTCGGGCATCATGTCGGCGGGGAAGCGCGCGTTGTCGCGTACGATCCCGGCCCAGTCAAAGCGCGGCTTGGAATCGGCGGGAGCGTAGGCGAAGCGTTTCAGTGCGAGGTCTTCTTCAAATGCGGTGTGTCGTAGCATGGCGGTGGTGCGGTGTTTCGGTGTGTGTGCGGTGGCGTGAAGGAGTTGGAAACGGGCGGACGGCGGAGAGACCGCCCGCCGGGGCAGGGGCAGGTCGCGGCGGGGAGCGTCAGAGGTCGTCGTCGTCGACAGAATCGAGGGCGCCGGCCTTTTGGTATTCGGTCACGCGGCCCTCGAAGAAATTTTGCTCCTTGGAGACATCCATGAGTTCCGCGAGCCATGGCAGCGGGTTTTGGACGCCGGGGTTGAGGGGGGAGAGCCCGACCCCTTCGAGGCGGCGGTCGGCGATGTAGTCGATGTACTGCGAAAATTCTTCCGCGCTGAGACCGACTGCGTTGACCGGCAGGCAGTCGGCGATGAACGCCTTTTCAAGCCGCACTGCCTCCTTCATGAGTTCGGTGAGTTCGGCTTGGAACGCGTCGGTCCAGACATCGGGGTTTTCGTCGACGAGGTCGAGGAAGAGGTGCTTGAAGAGCTCAATGTGGTTGGACTCATCGCGCAGCGTGTAGCGGAACATCTGGCCGATGCCGGGGAACTTGTTCTGCCGGTAGAGGCTCAGGACCATGCCGAAGAGCCCGTAAAACTGCGTGCCCTCCATGCACTGGCCGAAAAGGAACATGTTCTTGGCCAGTTCCTGCTTGTTGCGCGTTTCCTTGAAGTCGAGGTCTTTGCGCAGGGCACGGCTGTTGTTCACGACGAGGCTGTTCTTTTCCGTGATCGTGGGGATATCCTCAAACATCGCCTCGCACTCGTGGGGGTTGATGCCCAGCGAACTGATCATGTAGACGAGGCTGTCGGCGTGAATGTTTTCCTCGTGGGCGTGGCGGCCGAGGACGAGCTTCAATTCCGGCGCCGTCACTACCTCACGGGTGACATGTATGATGTTGTCGCCCACGATGCCCTCTGCCGCGCTGAAGTAGCCGATGGCCATCTTGATGATCCAGCGGTCGATTTCGGAGATCGTGCCGGAGGTGTCACGCCATTGCTCGACATCCTTTTGCATGGGGATGTCCTCGGGCTCCCAGTGGTTGTTCTTCATCGTCCGGTAGAGGTCGTAGGCCCACTGGTATTTGAGCGGGAGGATGTTGAAGAACATTGTGTCGCGGCCGTTGATGACTCGCTTGGCCGCGTAGGCCGCCTCCGCTTTCGCGCGGTCGAGGGTGAAGGTCTTGTTGCCGATTGTGTAAGTGGTCGTGTCCATGGTGGTTTGCGGGAAAAATCGTCAGGAAAACGCCGCACCGGAGACGGCACGGGAAGGAAGAGAATGTCCCATATCTACGGAGGCAAGCGAGTACAAAACCATCACCCCTCCACAAGATGTTGGGTTGAGGAAGCTAGAACACCCCAAAATGTAGTGTCAACGGGTTTTCGGAGGCTCATCTCATTTTTCCGGGCAGGGGCACCGGAATGCCGTTTAAGCGGTCAGATTTCCCGCCCGATGACAAGGAGGAGATATTGGAAAATATTCACCGGGTTACTCACATTCGCCGCCGGACCCGATGTTGCGCATCCGCGCGCCGAAGCCCGGCTGGGCTCAACCGACGGCGCAGTCGTCCGGCACAGCCATCCCCTCGGCCCCGGCGAGAGCCTGCTGGTTGTCGTCGAAGGTCAGAAATTCCGCCGCGCCGAGATGCAGCGCCGTGGCCACGTGCAGAATGTCCGCGAAGCGGTGCCCGCCGGTCTCCGTGTGTTTCGCACTCAGCATCTCCGCCAGCGCGAAAACCCCCGCCCAGTCCACGGGGACCACATCGAGCACGCCCGTGGCGAGATCGGACTGCAAGTCGCGCAACATGGCCGCGCCCTCCGCCTTGCTGAACCCGAGATTGCGGTCCTTCCGCCGCAGCCGCACATGCAGCCGCACCGACTGCCGGAACTCGAAGAGAACAAGCGCCGACACCGGGAGAGCGCCGGGGATGCGCGCGCGGATCCGGTCCGCCCGGCCGGAATTCACCTGCTCGCGGTAGATCGCACAGAGGAAAGACGTGTCGGGAAACGGTTTGGTCATCCTTCCTCGCCCTCGAGTTCCATCTCGCGCATGCGCCGCACCTCTTCCGCGCTGAAGACGCGGTCGCCCCAGATCGCTTTCCGCCGCGCCTCAAAGTCGGGAAGCTCGACGTGCGCCTCCGACGCCTGCGGCGAGGCCGGTGTCAACGTCGCCACCGGTTTGCCGCGCCGCCGGATCTCAATGCGCTCGCCCGCTGCAAGCCATGTCTCCAGCTTGCCGAAGTTGTTCCTCAAATCCCGCACGGTCGCTGTTTTCATGTGGACAATCTATGTCCACAAATCTGTGGACGTCAAGACCGCGCCCGCGCGCTCCGCCTTCCAGCCGAAGTGCCTCGGTGAAGCGTCAGCCTACGAAGCGCGCCGCCGGACGTAGCGTGAAGCTTCAGCGAACAGCCGTCGCGCCCTGCCCGCTCACTCTGGCTCTGTGTCGATGGTGAGCTTGAAGAATCGGTGCGGCGCGGGCAGGACGGGAAGGTGCAGCCAGCCGCCGACGGGCTGAGGATCGGCATCTACCCGCGAGTCGAAGAGCACCGTGGACCAGTCCACGAGGTCAGTCGAGGCGCGCACACGGTAGGTGATGTCGGTCAGGGACGGATCCAAAGGAAACCGGTAGACCCACCCTTCCGCCGCGGCCTCCAGCACAGGCAGCCGCTCCGCGGGCGCTTCCATGAGCCCCAGCCCGAGAGCGTAGCGCAGGAGATTGGCAATGCCCTTTCCCGACGGGTCGGCGTCCGGACCGGAAAACTCCGGGTCGCTTCGCAAGGCGGCGTCCGGGACTGCGGACACGATCCAGTCCGCAAAACGCGTCGGCGCCCCGGACGCGACGATGATGTCATCAAGGCGCAGGGCGGCGCGTGGGCCGCTGCTTCCGGAGACGTGGTGGTATTTCCAGCGGAGTTGAACAACAGGCAGGTTCTCCACCGCCGACGGCAAAAGCACGGGGCCGAACGTCTGCGCATGCCCGGCGGATTCGTTCCGCACATAGGTCGTGGGCACGCCCTGACCGTCGGTGATGTCCGTCCATGCGCCGTCAAGGCCCGTCCGGTATTGCGGGCGCAGGGCGTAGACCCGGCTGTTGGGCAAGTCAGTCCCCGCCGTCCACGCGACGCGGATGTCCGACGCACCGGTCGTGTCGAGGGTCAGCACCGCCGCGCCGAGATCGCGCCCGCGCCCGGTGTTGATGAAGCGGACGCCCTCGTCGCCGAGTCCGTTGATACGCGTGCGCCTGGACGCGGCATAGGGGAAGAAAGCATCCTCCGTCTCCCGCGCATCCTCCGGCGGAATGCGGTAGGCATACAGAAGCGGCGTTTCGAGGCCGGGGTCGGTTACGTCGCTCTGCGTAAAGAGCATGTGGGGCGGGTAGCTTCCGGCAGGCGCGTCCGCCGCCCATGCATCGAAAACGAAGACACTCTCCGCCACGGCAAAGGGTGTGCCGTAGACGAGGACGCGCAGGCTATGCCCGAAGCCGGGCGCATCGCCGCTGTCCACAGCCAGTTCAACGGTCGCCTCGCCCGCCGCGAGCGGCGTGAGGACAAGCGCATGGTCCACGACCGAGGCGACGAGGACCGAATCGTCGCTGCTGGCCGCGGAAATGCCGGAGGCGGTGCCGTCGCCGGGAATCCATTCACGGGAATCGAAAGTCAGGGGGGTCCCGGCCGCTGTTTCGATGAAGGCGGGCGGGAGCGGCGCGAAGACGGCCTCCGCCGTTGTCGCCGCCGCGACATTCAGTTCGACAACCGGGTCGGTGTAAACGACGGACGCCCCCCCGCCCGTTGGCGCGACACGCCATTCGATAAAGCGGAATCCATCCTGCGGAAGCGCCGTCAGCCGCACCGGATGATCCGGAAAATAGAGCCCCGTCCACGGATACGGCGGCGAAGTCACACCGGGGGTCCCGTCGTCGATGACGACCGTGTTCACCTGCGCGCGCCCCGCCGACGGATCGGATACATCCACTGTGAGCGTCCGCTGTGTCTGGAGCAAAAAGTGACTGCGGAGGTGTGAGCGCTGCACGGCCGGGCGGTGTTGTGCCCAGTTCAGCAGGTTGGCGCGGTTGTCTGGAGTGAACGGACGGTCGGGGTTGCTCAGGGAAGTGTTTCTCCAGCGCGCCGTCACCTCCGGCCAGACCGGAGCAACCTCGTCGTAGGCGTGCCGGATGATCTCCTCGAAGCGCTCCGGCAGAAAGTGCGTGTTGAGCAGATCGGCGAAGCGGTTGATAAAGCGGGTGCGGAAATCCGGGCTGTCGAGGAGGCTCGTGAAAAGCTCATGGCCGAACGGGCGCGGATGGGTGCCCGTGGCAAGACCGGCGACATAATTGCCGGAGCGCAGCGTGGAGTCGAAATCCTTCACAAAGAAGCGCCAGCGCCCGTCGCCGAAGTCGTCGTTCTTCGCTTCGCGGGCCCGCCAGTAGACGATCTCCGGGGCGTAGTGGTCGTCGCCGGCGAAGATCTTGAGGACGAGGTGATCGATAAACGAGTCGATACAAATCCATTCCTCCGCTTCGGCAAAACGCACGGGGTCGGACATATCGCTCCCGATGATAAAGGAGCGCATTGCGTCGAAGGCCGCCATGTCCTCCGGGATGCCGCTCGAAAGCGAATACACACGGTTGCTGAAACTGATCGGTATCGGCTCGAACTCGTGCCGGTAGGACATCCCGATGATTGTGATGTTGTCCGGATCGAGCCCGTAGTGGTACTCCAGATAGTAGGGATCGAAACGGTCGCGCAAAAACGCCATGCCCCAGTACTCACCGTTGAGGAATTGCTTCACGGGCCGGACGCGGCCGCCCACGCCTTCGTAGACTGCTTGGTACAGGCGGCTGAAGGCTGTGTCGTAGAAGTTCGGGGTGCGCAGGATCAAGCGCCGGTGGAGCGTGTTGTCCGGATAAACCGCGCCGGGAACGCGCTCGGGAAAGAAGGGAAAATCGAATACATTGTCCTCCAAGCCGCTGCTTCGCCCGTAAAGCCGGAGGCTCTTGAACGCCCCCTGGCGCGAGCAATTCCCTTGGATACGTATGCCGCCGGCCTGTTCGAGAAAGCGCGAGCCGTCCGCAAAGAACTCGATGTGCGCGGCACGTTCGTTCTCCCGTCCGCGGCGGTTGTAGTTGCCCCAGTTGCAGATGCGCGCTCCGCTCCCCGTGGCATGGTCGACCCCCGCGACGTAGATCCCGTCAAAGAAGTCGAAGAGACCGTTCTCATCCACACTCAGGGAAACGACGGGCATATCGTAAGCGAAGGCGTCGGCGGCGGAGACAAAGTAAGTCGCCGTCGTCACCGGGCCGGCGGCGCCGTCGCGGTAGGCGCGCGCCCGCACCACGGTCGCCTTCTTCACCGGCGAAAGCGGAAAATAGGACGGGCTCGAATCCGCCGTGCTGGAGATGCGCGCCAGCTTGTCCGGTTCGCCGCTGCGGTCGGCAATGTGTATGGGACCGGCATAAGCACGGGTGGCAAACGTGTTTTGCAGGAAAGGACCGTCCGGGTACGAGTTGACGTAGCTGTATGTCGAGCCGCCGAGGTTGTCGATGTCGGGCTCGGAACCGTCGAGCGTGTAGATTACGGTGACCTCCGGATCCGGATGCGAGAGGGTCAAATCGAACGCACTGCTGTAGGCACCCGCCGCACGGGACAGGCTCACCGGTTCAAGAAGCGAGGAAAACGGTGTTGTCGTGTTGGCGGCACCGGGGGTGGACTCGTAAAAGTAAGCCCATGTCTCCGGTTCCTCCAGCGTGCGGCCGAAGGAAACATCCCGTGGCACCGGCACGGGATCGATAAAATCCACCAGCGTGCCGTCCGGTCGCGTGAGGAGCAGTTCCTCTCCCGCCGCGGCGATGCGGAAGTTCGTGTGCGGATGGCGCGGGCCGTCCGCCAAGCCGTAGTAGGCTTCGAGGTAGCGCTCCACCCCCGCCTGCTCCTCCGCGGAGAGGCCGCGGTTGAAGAGCAGCACCTCCGCGATATCGCCGCCGAAGGTGCGGGTGTCGTCGTGGGAACTGCCCACGGGCACCCTTTCGTAGTCGGCGAGGAGCGTGCGTCCGACCGTTCCCCTGGCCTCCGCAAGGAGCGCACCGTCAATCGTGAGGCGCGCCCGCGCCGCCGCTCCGTCCATGAACGCCCCGACCACATGCCACTGGTTTTGCGTAAGGGCGTTGGGGGCGGTTACATCGATAGTGGGCGGGAGCCTCAGGCGGAACCCTCCGCCCGTGTCGCTGATTTCCACGACGCTGCTGCCCGCGTTGGCCGGGTTTGTGCCGCGGTAGCCCCCGAAAAATCCGGACCGCGCCCCGCCCGTCCAACGGGCTACGGCGAGAAAGGTGAAGTCCGTGAAATCCTGCATGCCTGCGAAGCCGGCGGTCGGCAGGAAGTACTGCTGGGCGGCGGAGCGGTTGAAGCGGAGCACCGGACGCCCGTTCAGACCGTCGGCGGCGAAGACGGGACGGCGCGCACCCTGCGGTTGCAAGGCGTTGTTGCCGCGGCCGCTCGTATCCGGCCACACGGCGACGCCGGCGCCATGGGCCGCCTCCAAATCAGCCGCGCGCAGGCGCAGCACAAGCCCGTCCACGGCATCGGGAGACAGCGGTTCGGTGTCGTTCCCGGACCCCGTGCCGCCGCGGTCCTTGCCCGAAGCCCACACGAGGAGAAAGCCGTCCGGCTCAAGGACGGTTCCCTCGGGGAAAACCCATTTGAAGGGATTGCCCGCGTTGTCGGAGAGCCCCCAGCCGTCGAGGGAGACCGGCGCATCACCGAAGTTGCGCAGTTCGATCCAGTCCTCGTAGTCGCCGTCCTCGTCGGCGAGCGTCGCACCGTTCGAGGCCATGAACTCGTTGATTCGCACCGTCGCCTCGGCGGAACCGGCGGTGAGGAGGAGTGTAAACGCAAGAATGCGCAGAATGCGGGGGCGCGAACAATGAAAAAGGGGCATTTTCCGCAAGCATTGCACGGTGCTCCGGATACACAAACCGATTCGCGTAGAGCGCGCACGGAAACGGGGCCCGGCGAAGGGCTTGGTCATCCTACCTTGCCCTTGAACTCCATCTTGCGCATGCGCCGCACCACTTCTGTAAGGCGCACCGCCTCGTCTAAAAATCGATAAACTTGTGGAAACGACGAATCAACGGCCCGTTTCGACTGTGCATCACTCGAACCCGTTTCTTGGTTGGAATCCGAGGGTGTTCGCGTTTTCCGAGACCGTGCGGACACTTGCTTCGTCGAAGCCTTCCGGGTTTTCCGCGCTGATATCGAGCGTGATTTTGAGTTGGGTGCCGTATTTGGCGGAGAGGTGCTGGATGACTTCGTCGACGACTTTTTGCACGGATGAGGTAACCCGCTGCGGGGGAATTTCGACGGCCCCGTAAAAGCGGGTTTTCAAGGGAGCGGGAGGCGCCGCCCCATTGCCGGTTGTGCCGGGATTTTTCCCGCTTGTGCCCGGACGGGGTGCCGGAACACTTGGGGTTCCGGCACCTGCGGTAGCGCTGGTCGTATTGCCGGGATTCGCGGTGGAGGTTTCCGGGAGGTGCGCCATGGCGACATCCGGATTGATGAGAACACTCTCTCCGATGGTGACGACGCCGGGGACGGTGGTTGCGTGAAGTCCGGCATATTTGCCCGTGTCCTCGTCGAAGGCATCGGCGTAGCCGAAATATTCGCAGAGGAGGCTTTCTCCGCTGAAGCCTGCGCGGATCGCATCGGTGAGCAGTTCCCGCCGCAGAAGCCGCGGAAAGAAGAGGTATGTGCCGAAGGCGTCGTCCACAGCACGCGTGCTGACATGGTCGCGCGTTCCCCAGAGATGGCGTTCAAGTTCACGTTTCAGGTGGAAGGGATTGAACTTGTCGTGCACCAGTTCCTTTTCGCACAGCCGTTTGAGGGCGGCGCGGATTTTGTCGCCCCCGCCCGGACAGGGGACCGTTCCCCAGGTGATTGCGCCGGATTTCGGATCCTTTACGGATGGAACCAGAAGATGGCCCCAGGTGTCGCCCATGCGCGTGGCGAGGGTCTCGCCGCACTCGCGGATTTTCTGGGCTGTCTGGGCCTTGTCGTGGTTGGTGAGTTCGAGGCTATCCTGGTCGCGTTCGATACTTTGCCAGGCGAGATAGGCGGCGGCGGCTTCACGCAGACGCATGAGATGGGCCTCGTCGGGCGCAAGGAAGAGGAGACCGTTGCGGTAGGTGCGCGGCCGGTTGGCGGCTTGCGTAAGGATTTCCGTGGCCAATTCGACTGCGGCCGACCCTTCGGCATTCTTCGAGGTGGATGCCGAGGGCGGCAGAATGACGAGGCGCACGCTGTTTTCGTCGGCGACATCCGCCGGGACGCGCGCCCGTTGGGCACCACCCGGGAAGACGCTTCTTCCTTCCCACCGACGCAAGCGCGACTCGATCTCCGCTTCCGGTTCGTCGCTTTCAAGAGACGTTTTGATGCGGTCCTGCGCGAGCCGCGATACACTTGGCTGCAGGGCGAACCATGAGCGCGCGGCGTCGCGGTAGAGATAGGTGGCTTTGTCGGAAAGGCGTCGCAGGGCATCGCCGAATTTCTCCGGGTTCTCCCCCGGTTGAACGCAGGAAAGGAGGAGATGCTGGTCGTCCACGCCGCGGTTGGGACCGCTCGTGGGGGCGGCGGCGATAAAGATGGAGCGCGCCACCCGCCGGCAAGCGGAGTAACGGCCGAGCCCGCTGTTGTCGCTGTCGATGAGATGGGCCTGCGCACCCTGTCCGTCGATGTCGGTGCTGATCACGCCGTCCCAACTACCTCCGCCGGGAAGCACTTCCTTGATGACGGAGGCGATCCGCGGGCTGTCGAGAGCCACCGAAGCCGGCATGATGAGGAGATTGCGGTCTTCCCGTTGCCAAAGCTCGGAAATGACGGCGGCCATGAAGCGCAGAACCCCGCGCGTCTTCTGAAATTTCTCAAGGGTCGACCACACACCGTCCAGTTTGTCGAACAGCTCCGGATGGATCGGGTAGCAGGCCTCCAGCTTGCGCCGGTATTCCTGCTCCGAGCAGTTGGAGGGGAAGTTGCTCTTGCCCGAGCGGTAGAGTTCGTGGAATGCCTTCACCACGGCATCGCGGGCGGGATAGTCCATGTGCGACTCGAAGAGGCGGCGGCGGACGATTTCATAGCCCTCTTCCGCGCGCGTCGATTGCCATGGAGTGGCGACGCGCTTGAAGAGATTGGAAAGCTGTTCGAAGGCGGCCACGCCCCGCGGGCCGCCCATCTCGATTTGGGATGCGGGCAAGCTGGCGACCACGAGGGCGTGCGGCACCACCTTCGCGGCCTCGGTGAGGGATTGGGCAAAGCCGAAGTTCGACTCGAAAGACCCCGCTGCGAGGCCATCCGCATCGACCGTGTCCCGCAGATAGGCGACCCATTCATCAATGAGAATGAGGCAGGGTCCGGACGCGCCCATGATCTCCGCCAGGACCTCGGCACCGGGATTGGTTCCCGACTCATCGGAAGAGCGCACCCGGTCGAAGGCGGCCGCTCCGCCCAGTTGGTAGGCCACCTCACCCCAAAGCGTGCGCACAAGCGTGCCGTCGGGCTTTTTGCGCGGCTGATTCACGCCGAGCTGGTGCCCGGCGATGACGACACGCCGCGCCGTCGGCGAATCGTTGATGCCGGTTTCACGGAGCAGCTCATCCATGCCCGCGAGCGAGGTGGTGGGGATGGCGTCGAAGAGGTGGTAGAGGGCCAGGAGGGAGTGGGTCTTGCCGCCCCCGAAGTTGGTCTTCAGTTCGAGCACGGGGCTGCCGCCCCCGCCGGTGAGTCGCACGAGCGCGCGGCGCAGAAGATCCTTGAGCCCGGCGGTGAGGAAGGTGCGGGCAAAGAACTCGCGCGGATCGCCGTATTCGCTCCCGGCCCGTCCCTGGTAGACGGCGTGGAGATCGGCGACAAACTCAGCCTCAAGGAAATTCCCCTTGGCCACATCGCTGTGGGGCGCGATGACCTCCCGCCACGGCTTCAGCGCCGCCAACGGCGTGCCCTCCATGGCAGCGGTGCGGCGGGTCTCGTTGCGGGCCTCCTCCTGGAACTGCACGCGCATGACGCCCTTGGCCATTTCACGCAGCTTCCGCGCCGCCTCGGTTCCGCCCGTTGCCTCGGCCACGCGGCCCAGGGTATCGAGATCGCGGTAGGTGTCGTCGTAGGAAAACGGCACATCGTGCGCGAAGCGGTTACGGATGTCGTTGGCTTCCTGAATAAGGGAACGCATGCGCGCCCGTTCGTTCTTATCAAAGCGCGGCGAAAAGAGAGGCCCCCAGAGCTTGATCATCATCTTCAGAAGGCCCTGCACATCCCAGTGCACCTCGCCGTCGATCACACGCACCCCGGTCTCGCCAAGGGCCTGTTGGACTTCGCTCCTGCGCGGCCCGCGGCCCGCTTCCGTGAGGACGGGCTCCACGTAAGCGAGGAGCGCCGGCTTGAGTTCGTCGAGCGCCTGCCCGATGCGTTGCTTATTGGAGAGTGCCATGTTTGTGGACGATCAACCGTGCGGACCTCACGCCGCCGGGGGACAGCGGGCGAGATCAGGTGCGGAGGTTAGGACTTTTTCATCAAACGTGTAAAGGTAAACGCCGAGGTCTTCCGCGAGGGCAAGAAACTGGCTGTCGTAGCCCGAGCAACCGGTGCGGCGCGCGAGGGCGAGTGTGCGCGCGGGCGGGACGAAGTAGCTGCGCGCCACGACTTCACCCGCCAATTCCACGCGGCGAAGATTCTCCGCCGCCGTCGTCCGACCGAGGCGTTCGTAGGTGCATAGGACATTGAGAAACTCGTCCAGCCAGAGCCGCGGCGCCACCCAAACCGGTTCCCGCTCCTGCAGGCGGACCACCGCCCCGGTGCGGTCGCCCTCAATGAGGAGATAAAGGAGAATGTTGCTGTCGACGACGATCAAACTACGGCCTCTCCTCGTTTACCGCCGCTTCGATCTCTTCCAGACTCTCAATGCGCAGGGGGCTCTCTCCACGGAAACGGGCAATCCGGCCCAGAAGCTCCCTGCGGTCCGTTACGGTTGGCATGACCGCCCTTTCCAGGGTGTGGACGATCATTTTGTTGAGGCTTCTCCCGGTGGCGGTAGCCGCTTCTTTCAACCGTTCATGGACCGGTTCCGGAAGATCTTTCACGGTGATGTTCATAATGGTTGCATAATGGAACCCCTGCCCGGCAGGCAAGTGAAATGCGCCCCACCGTCACGACGGGTCACCGGAGCGCAGGAAGTAAATCATTCGCCACAAGCGGTCCGACTCGCCCCGCTCGATCACCTGCAAGGGGGTAGACCCCTCGAAAGCCTCATTCGGTTCCTGAAGCCAGGCCGTGACCTCGTTTCGGTCTTGGGTCACATCGGCCAACGCCTCAATAAGGCGCGCCAATTCGGTAGCTTCATGCATCGGCACTCCCGGGAAAGAGATCCGCCTGGGTTGGGCGGGGTTTCTCCTGTTCGAGGGTCACGGCGAGGTCGGCGAAGTCCTGCCATTGGCTGATGAGCTGGTTGTAGGCCTGGGCTTCGGCGCTCCAGCCGTTTTGGTCGCAGAGGGTGAAGAGGCGGTAGCCGAGCTGGCGGGCCTCCGCCGCGACGGCGTGCGGGAGGGCGGCAAGGACGCGCGCGGCAGCGGTATCGCCCGCCGTCTCGCCGAGGCGGATGAGGTGGTGGACAATCTCCCACACCGTGAGCCGGGCCTCGGTCGCCGGGTTCCATGCGGGGTCCAGTTCCCCCGGACGGAAAAGGCGGGCTTTGCCCTTGCCCGACTCGAAGATGCCCGCCGCGACGACGCCCTCGACGGAGACATCGGTGGCGTTGGCGATGATTTCGGCGTCGCCATAGGGCCCCGCCTTAAAGGCGTGCTGGGCAAACCACTTGCAGGCAAAGCGGGTGTCCGCGTCCATGTCGGACACCTGCCCGTCGAGAATGCCCGAAAGTTCGTGATTGATGAGCTGGAGGGCCTCCGTCACCGACATCGCTTCACCGTCGCTCTTGATGACGGCTTCGTGGCGGGAGAAAATGGCCATGCCCGGGCCGATGGCCGACTGGGGCAAGTCGACCGGGGAGAGGTTGGCATGTTGCAGCTCGCGCAAAGCCTCCGGCAACTCCGTCTCAAGGGCTTCGATGAACTCGCGCTTGGTGATCGTCTCCGCGTCCGCCGGGCGGCGGCGGCAAACGAGGACGATGGAGGAGGCGAGCGCGTTTGTTCCTTTTGAGATCAGTCTACCCGGACTTTCAGTCCGCATTGGCCACGTGCCCAGTATTGAAAACTCAGCATTGATCAACGCGCTAAGAAAGACCGCCCAACCGGTAGACACCAGACCCTCGGATTTGATTTCTGCCTGCTTGAAGGCATAATAGATGGTTGCTGGATAAACATCGCTCGATCCTAACGCCCATCTGTGGGCTACTTTCGACATCCCATCTAGAAAAAAATCTTCAGCGTCCTTCCTGTTTCCTTGGCGATAGGGGGAAGCAATCAACTCCTCGTCTTTTGGAACTAAAATTCCCCCCATAAAACGTGGAAAGGTCGTTTGAAGTGATCTCCTAAGCCAAACATAGAAGAAGTCAGAAAGGTCAGCATATCCGATATTGTCGTAATAAGGTGGATCGGATGATAAGATTGCACCTTCTGGGATTTCTCTGGTCGACGCGTTCCGCTGGGCCACAAAACCGGGAGCATTACACGGAAGGGCCTCTATCGCCATTGCCCCTTTGCTGATAGACGAAGAAAAACTGCCACCGATATCCGACAGAATGTTTGCTTCGGCGTAGTCCCAGGTCATGGGTATTGCTTGTCGGGCGAAGGTTTCCCTAAAGGCTCCGCGATCACTCATCCATGAAGTTATTGAGGATGAATTATTGGTAGTCTTGCTCACCCCCAGCGCCAAATACACCGCGACAGCGTCGGCATAGGCCTGGGGGCCGCGGCCGTTTTGTTCGAGGGATTTGGCGTCGGCGGGCAGGTGGTCGACGGCTTCAGCGTCGGCCAGGACCCGATCGCGCGCCTCCCCGACAAGGTCGGCAAAAGTCGTCAGGGCGACCAGTTGACGGGGAGTGAAGAGGTCGCCGTAGGTCGCCATACCGTAGTCCGGCGGTGAAAACCAACGCGGATTATCCGGTTGCTTTTCACTGGGCCGCCATGTCGGATCGGCGGCGGTCGCGGCCGTTTCTTGGACAGCATCGGCGGGCAGGTAAACGCGCCCGCGCTGTCCCTCGGCGACAACGGCCATGAGGGTGGCACCCAGGGTGCCGGTCATGCCAGCGTCCTTGATGAGGGCCGGGGTCAGCGGCACGCCCGAAAGCACGCAGGTGAAGTTGGCCCCCCGTCCGCTCTTGGTGCCGTTGTCGACGGCGGCGGGATTTGGCGGCGGTCCGAGGCGGATGGCGAAGCGGTAGGTACCGTTTTCCACAACGGGTTCGACCCATGCCTCCTTGCCCGGTTTTTTCGAGAGCCAAAAGGAGGAGACAAGGGGCACGGGCTGACCGTGCAGGGCGGGGTTGGGGCTGGGGACGGTGCGCGCCCAGAGCCAGGCGATCACGGTGAGCGGGTCTCCCGCGCGGTAGCCCGCCTTCCGGAGGTCGGGCCGGGTATCGATCAGCTCCTGCGTGAGGGTGTAGGGCGGGTAGAGGTGGCCGATGCGTTTTTCCGCCTCGTCGCGCATCCATTGCCCGTAGTGGCGCACGTCTTCGGCCAGTCCGCGCGCTCCGGCCCAGGGTGTGACGGACCGTTCCCCGGCGTGCTTGCCCTGCCAGTCGGGATTGACCGGGGGCTGGCCGGCGAACTTGGGCGGGATCTCGATCATGGCGCGGTTGATGAGCACGGCCACGGGGTTGAGGTCGGAGGCATGGGCCTCCATGCCCAGGCGCTGGGCCTCCAGGGGAATGGCCCCGCCCCCGGCAAAGGGATCGAGCACCGGGGGCAAGGGCGTGTCGGCGGGCAGACCCCGGCGGCGCAAGTGCCGCTCCCAGGAGGCGCGGATTTCGCCCCGCGCGCGCCGCAGGAGGGCTTCGTTGCCCGTGTTCTCCCAGAGCACGAGTTCCTTCACAAGGTCGTGCAGGCGCTCGCGCTCGCGCTCGACGAGGCGCTCTTCGAGCTTGGGCGAGGCGTGGGGCACCATCTTCAGCTCCAGATCGGTCTCCTCCTGCGCGCGGCGGCGCTTCGCCTTGTCGGCGAGGAGTTCGTCGACATAGCCCGAAGGATCGTCCACCAACTGGCAAAAGAGAACGGCCCGCGCCGCCGCGAGCGGACGCCGCGCCCACCACAGGTGCAGGGTCGAGGGGTGCCCGTGCCGGATCGATTTCTCCCGCGCACAGGCCTCGTTGATCTCCTTCAGCGGAATGGAGACTTCAATCAGTTTCTTCGGCGGGCTCGCGGGCATGGCTAACGGCAAAGTTTTTTCGTCAATGTGGGAAAGTCGGGAAGGATTTCCATTAGATCTTCGACGGTGAAGCCTTGCCCGCAGTAGGTCCCAATCTCGACCATGCGGCGTTCACGTCTTTCCTTCAGGGTATCCGCATTCAGGTTGAGCTGTCGGTTGATCGCTTCATCGGCCTCCCGTTGGGTGGCTTCCGAAAGGATTGAAGCCGGCACGAGCGAACCATCCGGGTAGTAGTCTATACGGTCTTCCAGATCCTCCGTTTCATATGGATGAACCCATGGCGGGAGGCTGCCCTTGTTTTGTCGTCCGTGACCGCAAGTGCGCGGATTCTGGCAGGCCGCGAGGAGATTATCCACGGCAAAGATGAGCTGCGGACTCGTGTTCCTCGTGCGGATGTGGTCAAGGTGTGAGTTGTCCGCACCGATGGTGACTTCGCACCATGCGCAAACGTTTTGTTGGTTTTCGAGCAAAACCAATTTCAACTCGCGCTTTGATGCACCCTCCAAGCGCTCCCACGGGCCGCCCGGATGGTTTTGGCGGGTTCGCCTGAGCGCAGTGGTTTCGATGGGAACCGGAAGCGACCTCATCGGGAGGATTTGCGGCGCTTCAGGATCTCCGCTTTGGCGTTGATAATAAACGGATCGTCAGGTCCGAGGATCTCCGTCAGTTCAGCGAGGAGCGGCGGGGCCATCCCGCGGGACACGCCGTCCTCCCGGATGTCCCGCATGAGCGCGCCCTTTTTTTTCTCCATGTCGGGGATGTTAGGCCGGGCGGCAACCTCCATGATTTCGTTGAGGACGCGGTGGCTCTGCACACCGTATGTGTGAAGCCCTGTAACCGGTTCAATGCCGCCATCGCGCAGCCGAAGAAGGCTCTCCGGTCGGACGGTCGAGAGGACTTGCGGGCTGTGTGTGGTGAAGACCCACTGAGCGCCCGGAAAAGTGCGGCAAAGATCGCCGATAATCCGCTGCTGCCAGCGGGGGTGAAGGTGGAGGTCAATCTCATCCACCAAAACGATGCACTGCGCGGAAAGGGGATCTTCGTGCTTCGGATTGGCCAGGACCAGGCGCACGGCAAGGTCCATGGCCATCGCGAGGATGGTCCGGTATCCATCGCTGAGCTGGTCGAGAAACAGCCGTCCCGCTGTATCAATCCACTCGATAGAAAGCCCGGTCGAGCCCGCTTCGAAACCCATGCGACCGGCCTCGGGAATCATGCCCCTGATCGCACGGCGAACGGCACTCAGCTTCGGGTCCTCGTAGTCAAAGTCCCGTCGTCTGTCTTTCTCGCGCAACTCCTCGTTTTCGACTTGGTAAAACCAATGTTGGATAGCCTCAAAACCAGCGCTCGCATCCAACGCGTTCTCAAAAGCGTTTTTCGACTCGAAGGCGCGCAACTTGAAGTTTTTGGGGTCCGTCCGGTGGCGGAAAGCTCGGTGCGCTCTATAGAACACCGCGAGCGGAGCATCGTCCAGCGTTTCGCCGTTCCACTGGCGTTCCAGATAGCTCTTGAGATCGTCGGGGCGCTTGCCCTGAGAATGTCGCGTTTTCGCAGGTCCCTCAATTTGAATGGAATCGGACCACTCGAAGTCAAATTTCCGATCCGCTCGAACGCCGATGGCAACGGTGGCGGAATCCTCCCCGATCCGCACGTCTTCCCGCCGTAAAGCGACATTGCCGCGCGCCCCCCCGCGTCCCGTGACATGGTGCTTCACGACCTCGTCAAATGCGATGGCCAGCGCGTCCAGAATGGAAGACTTTCCGTGACCGTTTTCGGCAAACATTATGGTCACGGATTTCGCGAAGTTGACCTTGGCGGACCGGAAACACCGGAAGTTCGTGAGTTCGAGGGTTTGTAGATGCATGGATGAAAAGGATCAATGGGACGGTCGGGCGATGATGGCGGAGGCGCTTTTTCTGCCCTTCCGTCACGCCCTTTGTCAAGAAGGGCCGGTATGCACGGCCGGAAGCATGCCTGCGCGGATCATTTCCCGTCGGCGCAGTCGGTCGATCTTCTCGCGCGATTCCACCGTCAGCCACGTCTCGCCGTAACGCTCCTCAACCTCGACCTCGATAGTGGCAAAGTAGCGCGGCGGGTAAGTTTTTGATCCGGGAAGATAGAGGTCGAAGGGATGCTTTCGCTTTCGGGATAAGTTCATGCTGGGGCAGGGATGGCGGTGGGTTATGTCATGGCTTGGTTTATTTGGAGAAGCTGCTTCTATCCTTGGGCAGTGTCGATCAGACTTTCGATTTCAATCTTGAAGGTGGAGGCGTGGAAGGGGATGCCGTCGTGGAAGGCGTGGGTGCGGTAGACGGGGGCGGCGGCGCGGCCGTTGGCGACGGGCACGTAGGCGAGGATCCAGCGGTCGGGATTGTTGAGGGCGCAGATCAGCTCGTTGCGCGTGAGGGTGATGTGTTGCGCCGAGGGGTGGCGGCCCTTGACCTCGATGAAGCGGAGGGAGCCGGTCTGCCCGCAGCGGGATTCGATGTCGTAGCCGCGGTTTTCGGCGGATACATCAAGGGGGTGGTTGCCGAGTGCGCGCTCGTGCTCCATGACGGCCTCCATCGCGGCGAGTTCGGAGGTCCGGGTGTCGGTGATCCGGTAGGGTGCCGGGTCTTCGCGAACGGCTGCGGTGTGTTCGGGGGGCACGGGCTCCCGGCGCAGGAGGGCTTCGGGAATGACGAGGGCGCCACCGGCGATGACGGGCGGGAGGGCGTTGATCTGCTTCTCCTGTTCGATCTCGTGGAGGCGGATGCGGAGGCGCTCGGTGAGCGCGTCGCGGCGGCGGGCGGCAATGGAAGAGTTCAGTTTGCCGGGAGCTTTTCCGGCGCGCTCCTTCAGCTCCAGATCGGTCGCGCGGTTATCCCAAAAGTTGATTTCGCGGGTGAGGCGGCTGAAGACCTGATCGCGGGTCTTGTCGAGAAAGTGTTCGCGGCGCGTGCGGACATCCCTGAGGTGACCCGGCACGAGGTGTGCGATGGCGTGGGCGCGGGCCTTTGCCTCGAGATCTCCGGCAAGCCAGGGTGCCCGGAGAAGGGCTTCAACGGCGGGCCGGTCCTCCGTGCGGGGGCCTTCGTAGTCAAGGTAGGGGGCACAACCGGCGTCGTGAGCGGTTCCTCCCTCTTCAATTTCAACGAACTGCAGGCGACGGGAAAGGAGGCGTTTGCCGCCCGCTCCGCTCCCCGCCGGACGCCCGTCCGTAACTTCGCTGAGGATGTAAATGAGCAGACGGGGGCGCGCGGTGCGGTTGTGGGGGTCGACGAGGATGGTGCCCTGACGGAGAAGATCCCGGCTGGACTCGAGGACCAGATCAATGAGGGCGTCGAGGAGCGGATGCCCGGGAGCGATGAGGGCGGCGGGAGGATGGCCATCGAGCCGGATTTGCTCTTTTTGAAAGGTCACGCGTTCGTAAGAGCGCAGGACCGGGGCACTGCGGCCGACGACGCGGTCGCGCTGCCGAATGGAGGCGGGCACGTGGCGGATTTCAAACCGGTCGCGCTCGCGGGGCAGGAGGGCACCCCCGTGCTGCGCAAAGGCGGCGTGGAAAAACCCGCCCACATGGTGGGGCTGGAGGCGTTGCAGGCTGGCCCGCTCCATCTGATCGCACAGCTCCCGGATATGGCTGTCGGAAAGGGCCTCGTTGCCCAGGGCGCGTTCGTCGATAAGCGCCTGAATCCGTTCGTGGGACCAATCGGTCTCAACGACCCGGTCGAGGTATTCTTTGGCGGCGGGATCGTCGGCCCGGCGAATGGCGTCGATGAGCAGCTCCTTGAGGCTCCTGGCTTTGAAGAGTTCCCCGAGGACATCGAAAACCGCACCGTTGAGCGACTCGCATTCCTGTTCGAGCTTCTTGAGGAGGCGGGAAAAGACATCGGCCTCACGGGTTTCTTCGGCGATGAGGTTCCAGAGGTGGCACTCCTCGCGCTGGCCGATCCGGTGAATCCGCCCGAAGCGCTGTTCGAGGCGGTTGGGGTTCCACGGAAGGTCGTAATTGACCATAAGGTGGGCCCGCTGCAGGTTGATCCCTTCGCCCGCCGCGTCCGTGGCCAGAAACACGAGCACTTCGGGATCGTTGGTAAAGGCTTCCTGGATAGCGCGCCGCTGGTCGCGCGGGGTCTGCCCGTGAATCGTGACAATGGCTTCCTCGGAGCCGTAAAAGGACTTCAACTTGTCTTCGAGGTAGCGCAGCGTGTCGCGGTGCTCGGTAAAGATAACGAGCTTTCGGCGGTGGCCCGACGCTTTGTCCCGGACAATTTCATCAAGGGCCTCTGAGAGTTTGACCCACTTTGTATCGGTTCCGGAGCGGAGAACATCCGCCGCCTGGCGCTCCAGATCGCGCAGGATGGCGATTTCCGCTTCCAGTTCGTGAATGGTCTGCGCGGCGGTGGCGAGATCGACCACTTCTTCCTCGGCGTCCTCCAGCTCGGCGTCGGGCAAGTCCTCGAGGTTTTCCAAAGCTTCTTCATCGAGGTCCGGTAGGCCCGGCAAGCGGTCAAGCCGGACCTCGGCCCCGCGCTTGAGGATTTTTTCTTCGCGGAGGCGCTTGCCGAGGCGCTCGCGGCGGCGGCGGAGGCTCTGGAAAATGGCCTCCGGCGAAGAGGCCAGCCGCCGTTGGAGAATCGTGAGGGCAAAACCGACCGTGCCGCGGCGGTTGTTTTCAAGGTTGTCGGCGCGATTGAATTCGTCGCTCACATAGCGGGTGACGGCTTCGTAGAGAGCGGCTTCCGCATCCGACAGTTTGAACGGCAGCGTGTAGGCATGGCGCTTGGGGAAAAGAGGCTGGCCGCGCATCGTAACGAGCTTCTCCTTGACCATGCGCCGCATGAGGTCGGAGGCGTCCTGTGCGTGACTGCTGTCGCGAATCCGCCCCTCAAAGCGGTCACCGTCAAGGAGGGAAAGAAAGAGCTGGAAGTCCTGCTCTTTTCCGTTGTGCGGTGTGGCCGTGAGGAGCACGAACTGCCGTGTGTGCGCGGAGAGGAGTTTTCCCAGCTTGAAGCGTTTCGTTTGTTTGAGTTCGTTGCCGAAATAGGAGGCGGACATTTTGTGCGCTTCGTCGACGATGACGAGGTCCCAGTCGACGGCTTTGAGCTTCTCCTGCACATCCTCATTGCGGGAGAGTTTATCGAGCCGACACAGGCAAAAATCGTGCTCCAGAAACCAGTTGCCCGAACGCGATGATTCGAGCGCGTCGTTGGTCAGGATATCGAACGGGAGGCTGAACTTTTGATCGAGTTCATCCTGCCACTGCTCGACCAATCCACCCGGCGCGACGATGAGGCATTTGGCCACATCGCCCCGGATGACCAACTCCTTGATGAGGAGACCGGCCATAATCGTTTTGCCTGCGCCCGGATCGTCGGCGAGGAGGAAACGCAGGGGCTGTCGGCCCAGCATGGCTTCGTAAACCGCTGTGATCTGGTGCGGCAGCGGGTCGACATTGGAGGTGTTTACCGCCACAAAGGGGTCAAAGAGGTAACCGAGCTTGATCCGCTGAGCCTCGGAGGCCAAACGAAAGAGGCCGGGTTCCGCCGTGAAACCCAACGGTCCACGCCGCTCCTCCGCCCGCAGACGAGCTTCATCCTCGCGGTAGAGCAGGCGGCTCCCGACAGTGCCTGCAGCAGTTTGGTAGGTTATCTCCGCACAGGCGCCGCCGATCAGTTCATGGCTCTTGATCGTGACCCACTCTCCCGCCTCGATCCCATGGATGCGGTCACCGACCTTGATTTCCTCCAATGTCATTCGGGTAACCTACCATCCTCGGTCGTTCTTGAAAAGTCCCGGGAAACATGCATATCGTGTTTTTTGAGTAACGGATGGAATTCGAAGAGCTATTTCAACGGGGACTGTCGCTGGAGAAGCTGCGTTCCTTTTTGGCGGTGGTCCGTGCCGGGTCGGTGACGGGGGCGGCCGGAGGGGAGGGCAGTCGCCGCAGTCTCATGAGCCGCCAAATTGGAGAGTTGGAAAAGACGCTCGGATTCGAACTTTTCCAGCGGAAGGGGAAATCCCTCCATATTACCTCCCACGGCCGGGAGCTGGCCCTCCTTTGCGCTTCGTTCTTTGATGAAGTTGGCGCAGTGGCCACCCGCGTGCACGAGGGCTCGACCAATCTCCGTATTGGCGCGGGTGCTTCGATCCTCGAAGCCGTCGTCTTCCCCAAAATCGATACCCTACGAAAGCGTTTGGACGGCTACTGTTTCGAATTTATCACCGACCACACGGCGGGGCTCTTGCGTTCCCTGCGGGAGGGCACACTGGACATGGGCATCGTGCGAAGCGGCGAAGATCTTGGAGACCTGATCACAAAACCCTGCGGGATGATGGATTTTGTCTTCGTGGGCCGGCTTGATTTTGACCGTAATCTTCCAACGTGGACGCCAAGGCAATTTCTCTCGCGCGTCCCTTTGGCTCTGATCCGCGGCGAGGGGCGATTTGTCTCCGCCTTCAACAGCCTGTGTGAAGCATTTGAAGTGTCGCCCCGCATCACCACCAAGACCGAGAGTTTCGGACAGGTCCGGCAGATCCTCCTCCACGGTCATCCCGGCGGAATTCTCCCGAGATCCCTCGCACAGAGTCTTCCGGAGAGCGCATTTTTCCTTTTTGATGATCCGCTTCTGCGCGGTCTTGACCGAAAACTGGTACTTGGCATCGACCGTCGCGCGGCTCGTTTGCGCGACCGGCTGAACTCTTTGGGGACAACCTTTGCCGAAATTCTGAGAGCCTGAGTTGTCCTGCCTTGAAGGTTCTCAGGTTTTTGCGAACTCCGTCACCGGGCATCCGGAGGCTGCGTCCTTCATGATTCCACCTGTACCTCGTCTTCAAATCGTTTGACGAAGGTGCGGCGACAGAAGACTGGCCCCATGAACAGGTCGCTCGCTGTCCTTCCTGTCCATGTCCCGCGCGGCCCGCCTCCGCCGCTTTCCAAATGGACATTTCACTGGTCCGCCCTCCAATCTGCGGATGTGATGATGATTTCCCCCCACAGCGACCTGCGCTTCGAGCCCTTTTCCCGCCGGGGCAGCTACCTGAATTTCCGCCGTTTCGATGAGACGACGTCTCCGCACGAGGGTCGGCGCGGTCTCTACCTCCGGCAGTGCCACGGCGCGCGTTTCCTCTCCCCGTGGCTCGCATGCCTCACCGTCGACGGTGCCGAACCTGAAAGCGCATGGGACGAAGCGGTGCTAACGTTGAAAGCGCCCGGCGGCGAAGGAAAGGTTGAAATCGTCTTCGACGGCACCGACGCGCTGCGCCTGCGCGGCAAAGGATGCGCACTTGGCCTTGAGTTCGAAACCGCTCCGGGTGCTTCCATGTATCCGGCTCACGGCGGCGCGTGGGAGGTCAACGCCCGCGGCTGTCAGCGCAAGGTGCTGCTGCGGGCCGACGAAGGCAAACTGGAGGCCCGCACCGACTGGCAAGGCGAAGACAGCAGCCGGATGGCCGCCCGCTTCGAGCCCGGACCGGACGGCACATGGGCGGCGGCGCTCGACCACTTTGAGAGCACATGGATCCCCCGCGCGCCGCGCGCCTTCGCCTTGTGCGAGGCGGAGGTGCGGGCGGATTTCGCCGGTTTTCTCGACCGCCTCCCGGCCTGTGCTCCGGAATTTTCAGAGGCGCGGGTCCGTGCCGCCTACGTCAATTGGTCGGCCCTCGTGCGTTCAAGCGGTCACTTCCGCCGTCCCGCCATGCTCATGAGCAAAAACCACATGTCCAATGTATGGAGCTGGGACCACGCCTTCAATGCCATGGCCCACATGGCGGGCGACCCCGGACTCGCGTGGGACCAGATGCTCCTTATGGCCGACCGCCAGAACGCCCACGGCGCCTTCCCCGATGCCCAGAACGACATCCACGAACACTTCAACTTCTGCAAGCCGCCGATTCACGGCTGGGCTGTCTCCCGCCTCCGTGCCGCCCGACCGGATTTTTTCACCCCGGACCGCCTCCGCGAAACCCTTGCCTGGCTTGAACCATGGACCCGCTGGTGGCTCAACCACCGGCTTTGGGAGGACAATGGCCTGCCCCTGTATCTACACGGCAACGACAGCGGCTGGGACAACAGCACGTTCTTTCTCAAGGGTGTGCCCGTTCTCACCCCCGACCTGCCCGCCTTTCTTGCGCTGCAGTGCCGGGAACTCGCCGAAGTTCACACCGCCCTCGGCCAAAGCGCCGACGCCCGGCGCTGGACCGCCGAGGCGGAACGTATCCAAAAACTGCTCCTACGAACTCTCTGGGACGGCGAACGGTTCTTTGCCCTGCGGCTTCCGGAAGAGGAAAAGATCACCGCCGACACTCTCATCGAAACCATGCCGCTCGTTCTCGGCGATCGGCTGCCCGACGACATCCGGAGCAAAGTCGCGCGCCGCCTGCGCCGCTACCTCACGCCCTACGGACCGGCCACCGAACACCCCGACAGCCCTCACTACACGCCCGACGGTTACTGGCGCGGTCCGGTGTGGGCTCCCTCCACCTTTCTTCTCATTGACGGCCTCCGCCGCGGCGGCGAACCGGCGCTCGCCGACGACATCGCCCGCCGCTTCCTCCGCCTCTGTGCCCGGTCCGGCTTCGCCGAAAATTTCAACGCCCTCACCGGCGACCCCCTCCGCGACAAAGCCTACACATGGACTTCCAGCGTCTTTCTTATCCTCGCGGCGCAACCGTAGCGTGGAGCTTTACCGGGTTTTCCGGCACTCCGCCTCCACGACCGTCGTCCACTCGTGGCGGCCCGGGGCAAGTGTGGCGCGGCGGACGGGGAGCTGGGCAAGGGGGAAAAGCAGGTGGGATCCGGGGCCGAGGGCGCCGGCTTCGAGCGATCCGCCGCCTGCCCGCATGATGAGGCGGCATCTCCAGTCGCCCCCGGAGACAGAGAGCGCCTGCGCGCCGTCGTCTTCACCGGGCTCACCGACAGGATTGGCTCCACCTTCAAGGGGCACGGCAAAGCCACCCTCGACGACTTCCCACTCGTCTCCGAGGTGAAAGACGTGCCGACGCGTCTGCGTGCCGGCCTTTAACGACAACGTGGTCTCAACCCGATTGCGTTCGTCAATCCGCCATGTCGACCTTACCCAATCGTCACCATAGGAAAACTCCTCCGTTGTGGCGCGCGCAATCCATGCACCGTCGGAGCGCCGCAATAGCAATGCGCTGTCGGGGGCGAGATTCGTCCAGTCGCCGCGCGCCACCGGCACAGAAAAAGCAAGCTGACTCGAATACGCGAACTTCGCATACTTCTCCTCAAAGTGGCGCATCCACACAGCCCGGCCCGGCTCTTGGCCCGCGCACACGACGACGGCGTGGTTCTTCCGGGAATCCCGTGAGAACACCATGCGTGCGACGGGTTGCACAGCGGGGGCGGTGTCTTCGGGCAGCGGTTCTTCCGCCGCCGACCAGAAGGGATGGCCTTCGGCAAGGGCGAGCGCCCAGAAAATCTTGAATCCCCACGCGGGCGAGCCCACCGCGTTGTAGGTCTCCGTCATGGCGTCCTGCGGGTAGCCGTAGCCGCGCGAGAGGGTGCCGCCGGGAAGGTGGATGGGGCGTTCCTGCCACCACCGCATGTGGCGGGCGAGCAATCCCTTGAGCTGACCCTGCGAATACGGTCCGCCCCCGGCCCACGCGAGGGCCGCCCAGAAGGCACCCTGCGCAAAGCGGTAGGTGAGGCTGCGTCCATAGGGAACCGCCGCCCCGTGCCGGTCAAACCAGCGCAGAAAGACCGGCGCGAAGGCAAGTGCCCGGTCCCGCAGGCGCGCCGCGCGGTCCGGGTCGCGCTCCGCCTCCCACAGGCTGTAGAGAAGGCCGTAAAAGTGAAAGCCGGTCGGATTGTAGTAATCCGTCCGGCCCGCCGACCCGTCCGTATACCAAGCGCTCCCCTCCACGGCGAAGGATTCGATACGGTCGAGCGTGGCGGACTGGAGTGCCTCATCCACCGGCGCACCGACGTGCCGCAGTCCGCAGTTGACGAGCACACGGAAGAAAAGCCAATTGTTGTCTGCGGGTTCGTGCCGGTTGATCTGGTCGAGAAAATCCACGAGCTGTTCCCGCGAGTGTTCCGGCAACGGTTCCCAAAAGATCTCCGGGCACATCCGCAGGGCCGCCCCGATGACCGCGGATTCCACCATACGCTGATCGCAGGAGCCGAACCTCCCCCAGTAGCTCGGATGCTCCGGGTCCACCCCGGCGGCAAGGCCCTCAAGGAGTATCTCCGTGTCCGGAAACCGGCCCCCGCCCGCCATGAGCGGGACCAGCGCCCAGAGGTGCCGCGACCACCCTTCCATCTCCGCCCCGTCCAGGCTGTGCCCGGCAGGATGATACGCCATCAACCAGCGGCCGGGCCGCACCGTAAGGTGCGGTCGCGCTGCCGCCCAATACCGTAACGCCAATGCCTCCCAGTCCGCCCGCGTCGAGAATCGGTTCTTCCGGCCATCCACATTCTTCCACTCCATAACTCCGGATATCATGGAAACCTCCGGACAAGGCAAGGCATTGCCGGAAACCTGTTCCGGCACTCGCCGCAGAGTCGTCGCGCATCCTGTTTCCGCCCCTACCGCCGACCGAATCCGCTCAACGGTCCCTTCCCGGCCAATCCGGGCGGGCGGGCGCAACGGTGATGATTATCGACTTGGAAGCGGGGGTGTTGCTGACAGCGGCGCGGAAACCAATGGGGACAAGCACGTTCGCCTCGGGATAGTAGGCGGCGGCGCAACCGCGGGGCGTTTCGTAGGGAACGGCGAGGAAAAACTCCGCCACACGGGTCTCGCCGTTGTGGTGGCTCGTGATGTCCACAGGCTGCTCGGGCGCAATGCCGCGCGCCTCCATGTCCGCGGGGTTCATAAAGATGATACGGCGCTCGCCGCGGATGCCGCGGTAGCGGTCGTCATGACCATACACCGTTGTGTTGAACTGGTCGTGACTACGGAAGGTCTGGAGGAGCAGCTGGTCCGCCTCCAGCCGGAGGGGACGCAGTGGATTAACCGAAAACTCCGCCCGGCCGCTTGCCGTCGCAAAGCGGCGCTCCTTCACCGGATTGGGCAGGTAGAATCCGCCCGGTTGCCGTGCCTTTGTATTGAAATCTTCAAAACCGGGAACAACCCGCGCAATCCGGTCGCGGATGCGGTCGTAGCCGACCTCGAATTCCTCCCATGGAACGCTTGACCGCCCCCCGAGCGTGGCACGCGCGAGGCGGCAGACAATGGCGACTTCGCTGAGGAGACCGGGCGAAGCCGGGGTTAGCCGCCCCTCCGAGCTGTGGACGACACCCATGGAGTTCTCCACGGTGACAAACTGCGGACCGTCTGCCTGGAGATCGGTCTCCGTGCGCCCAAGGCAGGGCAGAATGAGTGCGCGCGCGCCGGTGACAAGGTGCCCGCGGTTGAGCTTGGTCGAGACGTGCGCGGTGAGCGAACACCGGCGCAGCGCGGCGGCGGTGTAGCGGGTATCCGGCGCGGCGGAGAGAAAATTGCCGCCAAGGCCAAAGAAGACCCGCGCGCGGCCCGCGTGCATCGCCTCAATGGAAGCGCAGGTGTCGTAGCCGTGGCAGCGCGGTGCCGTGAAATCGAACTCCTGTTCGAGGCTCCGCAAAAACGCCTCCGGCATCTTCTCGCAAATCCCCATGGAACGGTCGCCCTGCACATTGCTGTGCCCACGCACAGGGCAGAGACCACTGCGCGGGCGGCCGATCTTGCCGGTGAGCAGATGCAGGTTCACGATTTCGCGGATCGTCTCGACAGCATTGTGGTGCTGCGTGAGTCCCATCGCCCAGCAAGTGACGGCTTCGCGCGCGCCCATGAAGACAGCAGCCGCCTCGCGGATTTGCACGACCGTGAGACCGGACTGTGCCTCGATATCACTCCATGAAACTTCGTTGAGCGCCGCCGCCGTCTCCTCGTAACCGCGCGTGTGCGCCGCAATGAACTCACGGTCGACGACCGTTCCGGGCCGCCGCGCCTCTTCCTCGAAGACGCACTTGAGCATGCCCTTGAGAAACGGCAGATCGCCGTTGAGCCGGACGGGAAGATGCAACGAGCAAAGGGGCGTGGCCCTGCCGATCAGGCCGGACACCTTCTGCGGGTGGGCAAAGGCCTTCAATCCCGTCTCCAGCAGCGGATTTACCGATACAATCTTCCCACCCCGGCGCACCATCTTCTCAAGAGATGTCAGCATGCGCGGGTGGTTTGTACCAGGATTCTGCCCCATAATGAGAAGGCAGTCAGTTTGCTCGATATCTTCCAGCGTGACGGTTCCCTTGCCCACGCCAATCGTCTGGCCGAGGGCCGCGCCGCTGGACTCATGGCACATGTTCGAGCAATCCGGCAGGTTGTTTGTCCCGTATTGGCGAACAAAAAGCTGATACAGAAACGCGGCCTCGTTGCTTGCACGCCCGGACGTGTAGAAAACCGCTTCGTCCGGCTGCACTGCGTTCAACTCCTCTGCAAGAATGCCGACCGCCGCCTCCCACGAAACAGGGCGATAGTGTTCCGCACCCGCGTCGAGAAGCATGGGTTCGGTGAGGCGCCCGGCGTCGTTGAGCCAGAAGTCGCTCTTCTCTGCGAGTGCGGCGACAGAATGGCGCGCGAAGAAGGCGCGGTCCGCCCGTTTGCGGGTGGCCTCCGTCGCCACCGCCTTCACCCCATTCTCGCAGAACTCAAAACGTGATCGCTCACCGTCGGGATCGGGCCATGCGCAACTCGGACAATCGAACCCGCCCTTCTGATTGAGGCGATAAAGCGCCTGCGCGCCGCGTTTCACGCCCGCTTGTCCGTTCAGGTGCTTCAGCGATTGGGTCACCGCCTCCGCGCCCACCGCCTTTTCTTTGGGAGCCCCGCGCTTGAGGTGCCCAAGCACACGCGGCGGTTCGGCGTCGGGCGGATCGGGATTGCTTTGCGGAGAAGCTGTCATTTACAGGAGACGCGCTCCGGCGCGCTATAGATATTATAGCTGCCGCCCCGCAGAAATCCAATCAGGGTGACGTTAAAGTCGTTCGCCAACGACACCGCAAGGCTTGAGGGCGCGCCCACCCCGGCCACGACCGGGATCCGCGCGACGAGCGCCTTCTGCATGATCTCATAGCTCATGCGCCCGCTCACGCAGAGGATGCGACCGCTCGTCGGCAGGCGGCCAGCGAGCAACTCGGCCCCGAGGGCCTTGTCGAGGGCGTTGTGCCGACCGATGTCTTCCCGCGAAACCACCAGTGCTCCATCGGGCGTAAAAACAGCGGCGGCGTGAAGTCCACCGGTCTGGCGGAAGGTCGCCTGCTCGCGGTGCATCCGCGCCGGGAACCCATGGAAGACCCCGGCATCGACCCGAACGGCATCGTCAACACGGAGCGAAGGCGCAAGAGCGAGCCGTGCGAGTGAGCTTGTTCCGCACACACCGCAGGCCGAATGCACAGCAAAGCTCCGTCCAACCTCCGACGCCGCGCGCGAAGCAAGGCCGTCACGCAAACGCAAACGCACACGTGTCGGCGGCGCCTCGCCGACGGGTTCGCTGAATTCTATCGCCACGACATCCGCTGCCGCCCGGATGATACCTTCGCAGTAGAGAAACCCATGGATTAATTCGGCATCGTGCCCGGGCGTGCGCATCGTGACCATGCGGGTGCCGCCGCCGTCCCCCGGCCGCCGAGTCCCCGCCAACTCGATTTCCAGTGGATCCTCTATGGCGAGAAAATCCGTCTCCGCCGGTCCGGACACAGCCCCTGCCACGCGCCGCTTCACGACCCGCACGCTTGTGCGCACGGCGGCAGTGCCGTTCACGGAGATCGGGCTATTCATAACGGTATCCGGCGTAGAGAGATTCTCCATTACCTCCGGGCGCGGATGAAGACGGAGCGGGCGCCTTCGGGGCGCTGGAGGCGGAGGATACCGGGGGCGTGCTCAAGGAGGATGGCATCGACGGGGTGCCACGTTTCCAGATCAAGGGAGTATTCGAAGTCCGCCGCGTCGCGGGACTTCTGGGGCGAAAGCGTGCCGTCGGGCGACGGATCTCCGTAGTGGACGGCGAGGCTACCGTCGTCCATCGTCTGAAGGCGGAGACCGGAGTCATGCGTGGCTGCGGTCCCGGAATCCGGGGCGGGGACACTGCCGCGGGTAAGGACGTCGAGAGCGAAGGCGTCGGAGCCAGTGAGCAGGTCGAAGGTGTAGCCCTGGTTGTCGGCGAAGCCTTGCAGCGCCGCGAATTCACCGGACGTGGAAGCGAAACCGATGACGTCGAACTCCGCGCCCTCATTCTCGTCGAAGCCGGGCAGGAGCTGCACGGCAAGGGTGCCGTTGGCCGCGAGCGCTCCGGCGACCGTGAGTGAGCGGTGGCCCGCCGTTTCATGGCGGGGGCCGAGGGACAGCTCGATGCGACCGCCCTCCCCTTGCGTGAGGTTGCCCGTGAAGCTTAGGCCGCCGGGGGCGGGTTCGGGGCGCAGGGTGGCGGTGTTGGTGATATTCGCGGCAAGGGTCCCCGTGCCCGTGACGATGCCTGCGCCGAGGCTCAGCGTGGACGTGGAACCGAGCGTGCCGTCGGCGAGCTGTATCAACGCGCCCGCTACATTCTGGGTGAAGCCGCCGTTGGGGGTGAAGGTGCCGCCATTGATGACAAGCAGGCCTTCATTCTGAAAATGCACAGTTGTCACGTTCGTCGTCCCGCCGGGCGAGCGGACAAACGTTCCCGCGTTTTCAAAGCGGTGGGTGCCCGGCGACCACTGGGAGAACCCGCCCCCGTCGCTGACCGTGAAGGTCCCGCCCGGCAGATTGCGGAAGGTGTTCTGCCCGCCGGAGGTCTGCCCGAAGCCGAGGTTAGCCGTCCCTGTGTGAGCAAAACTTCCCGCATTTTCGATGAGCCCGTTGAAGCGGCGATTGGTTCCGCCCGCATAGGTCGTTGTGCCTTCGAGGCGCAGTGTGCCCGCCCCGGCGATCTGTCCGCCGCTCCAGACAAAGGCATCGGTCACCGAAACGGTGATGCCCTCGCCGCGCGAGAGGAAGCCGCTGACGAGGTCAAGAGTCGTGGCCGTTGTATCCACCAGCACCTGCAAGGTGCCCCCGGACACACGCAATCGCGGAAAGGGCACCTCCAGGCGAACCGTCCCCGAGTCGGCCACAATCCGGCCCGCACCGCTCAATTCTCCCTCGGCGCGGAGAAGGTGCGTGGCCGTGCGCAGGACGAGGTCCGCACCCGCGCCAAGCGTGAGCGTGCCCGAGTGATCCAATACACTGGAGACGATCAGCTCAACACCCTCGGCAAGCTCCATCGTGCCCCGGTTGTCGAGCGTTACGTTCGCAACCGTGGCAGAGGCCCCGCCAGCCCAGACAACCGAGCCCTCGTTCTCGAAGCGGTGCGTGCCGGCGTTCCACTGGGAGAGCCCGCCCCCGCCGGTGGCCGTAAACGTTGCACCCGGCAGGTTACGGAAGGTGTTTTCCATTCCGGAGGTGTGCCCGAAGCGAAGGTCAACCGTGCCGGTGTTTTCAAAACTACCCGCGTTTTCGATGAGCCCGTTGAAGCGGCGGTTGGTGCCGCCGGAATAGGTTGTTGTGCCCTCGAGGCGCAGTGTGCCCGCCCCGGAAACTTGTCCGCCCGTCCAGGCAAAGGTATCGGTGACGGTCACCGTGACGTCCTCGCCGCGCGAAAGGAAACCCGTGGCCAGCTCAAGGTGGGCCAGGCTGAGATCCTCCACAACCTGCAAGGTCGCACCCGAGACGCGCACACGCCCGAGGCTGTGTTCGAGGACGGTGGTGCCCGAATCCGCGACCAGGCGACCCTCACCGGTAACGGTGCCATCCGGGCGCAGACGGTGGGTCACCGTCTGGAGGACAAGATCCGCACCGGCCCCGATTTCGACGCTGCCGGTGTTGTCGAGGACGACATTGCCTACGGTCCTTGAACCGGTCCCGCCGAGAACGAAGGAACCCTCATTCTCGAAACGGTGGGTGCCGGGGTTCCCCTGTGCAATTCCACCGCTGCCGCTGATCATGAAGGTTGCCCCGGGCAGGTTGCGGAAGGTATTGGAGGAACCGGAAGTCTGTCCAAAGCCCAAATTCACCGTCGAGCTGTGGACAAAGGCACCGGCGTTTTCAATGAGCCCGTCAAAGCGACGGTTGGTTCCGCCGGCATAGGTCGTTGTGCCTTCGAGCCGCAGGGTTCCTGCCCCGGTGATTTGCCCGCCGCTCCAGACAAAGGTGTCGGTGACGGTCACGCTAACACCTGCGCCGCGTGAGAGGAAGCCTGTGGCCAGCTCCAGTTGGGCCACACTGATATCCGGCAAAACCTGCAAGGTCGCGCCCGAGACGCGCAAACGGGCGAGATTGTGCTCAAGAATGGTTGCGCCCGAATCCGCGACCAAGCGACCTCCACCGATAACCGCTCCATCGGCGCGCAATCGGTGGGTCACCGTCTGGAGGACAAGATCCGCCCCCGCCCCGATTTCGACGATGCCGGTGTTGTCGAGGACGACGTTGTTCACGGTCGTTGAACCGGTTCGGTCGAGAACAAACAAACCTTCGTTCTCGAAACGGTGGGTGCCGGAGTTCCACTGGACGAGCCCGCCGCTGCCGCTGACCGTGAAAGTCGCCCCCGGCAGGTTTCGGAAGGTGTTCTCCGCCCCGGTGGTTTGTCCGAAGCCTAGATTCGCCGGAGCGCTGTGCTCGAAAATGCCCGCGTTTTCGATGAGCCCGCTGAAGCGCCGGTTGGACCCGCCGGCAAACGTTGTTATGCCTTCGAGCCGCAGCGTGCCGCCGCCGGCAATTTGGGAACCGCTCCAGACAAATTCACCCAAGAGGCTAACAAATCCGTCGCGCTGGAAGATTCCACCGGCGAGTTCGAAGCGCCCATTCTCCCCTACCTGCGCACCCGCAACGATGCGGAACGTGCCACCGGTCTGGCGGAGGGTCTGCGTGCCCGAGGCTGCCCCGACAACGATTTGGCCGACGGTGTGGTTGGCATTCACGGTGACGGTGTAGGTGCCATCAAGGTCAATGACCGCGCGCTCGTCGGGTCCGGGAACGCTTCCGCTGCTCCAGTTGGCGCCGGTGAGGAAGTTGCCTCCAGCGGGGTTGATCCAGCGAATCTCCTCGGGAGCGGTTACTTCCACTGTAACGGTAGCGGTTTCGCTGATACGCACACCGTCGGTGAGGGTGTAGGTGAAGCTGTCGAATCCGGTGAAGACGGGCTCCGGTTCGTAGATGAAGCGCTCGCCGTCGAAGGTCAGTGTGCCGTGTTCGGGTTGGGAAAAGTCTTCGAGGTCAAAGTCAGCCCCTTCCGGATGGTAATCATTGAAGAAGGGATCGAGGAAACTCGTGGCCCCGCCCTGGACGAGGACAGTGGCATCCACGGCAAACGGCGGCAGGAGGTCACGCTGGATATAAATCGGGTGGATTGTCTCTTCGGAGAACACACTTCCGTCGAAAACACGGAAGCCAACACGATCAAACCCGCGGTGACGCTCCTCCGGAAGGTAGACCAGGCGGCCCTGCGGATCGTCGAGGATCACCGGCAACTCCCCGTGCAGCGGGGCGGAGGACAAAACGACGGACGGACGCGAGGCATCGCGGGCGCGGTCGATGCTTGTGAGCAATCCGTGGAAAGCATTGCCGGAACGGTCGAGGAGCGTGTCGCCATCCGTATCCATGGGATAATACGCGCGCAGGCCGGTCTCGTTGCCGGTGAGGGGCCGGTTCCAGTCATCGGCAATCTCGGAAGCGGTTCGGGCACGGGACCAAATGCGCACCTCGTCAATCGTGCCGCGGAAGTTCTCATTCGGATTCCATCCTCCGCCCACGCTGTCCTGCTCCTGGGCGAGCCAGAGCCCGCCGGGGGCAATGTTCAACCCAGGCAGCAACGCCTCCCGGAATCCTTGTGAATCACCGTCAATAAAAAGTTCCACCCCGCCCGCGTCCGGATCGCGGACGAAGGCCAAGTGCCGCCAAACTCCATCCATCACAGGCTCGACCGTCCACTCGACAAAGCTGGTCGAAGTCACGCCTGTGTAGAACTGAATCAAAGTGGCATTGGGGATCCAGATGAGGTAGGCGTTGTCGTTTTCTTCATTCGCACCGCTGACAAGGGACTGGTCGACGGTCCGCTCGGAGCACATCCAGAACTCCACCGTGTTGGCGGTCGATCCATCGAGCACCCCGTGCGGAAGCTCCACAGCCTGGCGGGTGTGCTGAAAGAGGAGGGCATCGCCCGCTCCCGTGAGGGAGGTTTCGGGGGTGGTCCCGTCGCTCGTGGTGAAGAGCGCGCCGTGCTCCGGCCACTGCGTAATGTAGGTGGTGAGCGAATCGCCGTCGGCATCGGTGCCGTCGAGCATGAGGAGGGCCGGATCGCCCGCGAGCGACTCCGGAATTTCGGCAAACGGCGTAAAGGTGGAAACAAAAACCGGCTGGTTGGTGCCACCCGCGAGCGTGCCGGTAAGGTTGTTCGGCGAGAGGTCGAGGACCTGACTCCCGCTGCCCTCATCAAAATTCCAATAACCGACGAGGCCGTTCTCGAATCCCGTGAGGCGGTTGCGGAAGTTGTCGGCGATGTCTTCTGAAGTACGCGCCATGTTCCACACGCGCACTTCGTCAATTTCGCCGGAGTAACGTTGCACATAGCCTCGCCCGATGTAAGCCGTGAGGCTACCAGCGACGGCGGCGGGGAAGAGAGCGTCGGCTTCGTTTATGAGTTGTCCATTGAAATACCACCGCAAAACCCCGTTAGAAAGGTCGCGCACGAGGGCAATGTGGGTCCATTCGCCCAGAGGAAGCGAACGCCCTGTATTGAAGGACTGGAAGTCCACTCCGCTACTCCCGCTGTTGTTACCGCGGGTGCCGAAATAATAGTTGATCGTCCCGTTCGTCTCCTGGGTCATGGTGCCCTCACCCGCGTAAGCCTTGGCCCACGGGTTTCGGCGCTGGTCGAAGTCGGCCGGCTTGAGCCACATTTCGATGGTCTGGTCACCGGTGAGCTGCAGGGCCTCAGGATTACCCAGATCGACCTCGCCGGAGCCCCCGAATTCGAGCGCGTATCCATCGAGCAACGACCGGGCGACCGGCGGGGTGTTGGCCACCACATCGATGTTCACCGAACCGGTGGGCGCGCCAACCGCCGGCACGATGGCGAGGTTGCGGTCGATAAGGCGGTTGGAGGCGTTGGTGATGGGTGTATCGGTAAGCGTCCGCTGGGTGACGCGCAGGGCATCGTCCGGGGCCAGTTCGACGCCGGAAAGGTTGACCGGAATCAAGACAGAGTCGCCAAGGGTCGGTTCGGGGATCGGTTTGGTGACCGTCTCGCTGAAGAGAAGGGTTACCGAGCCGTCCGCTGCGTGCTCATGAGCGATGGCGACCTCCACGGTGGAGGGCTGCCCCTCCTGCGGACCGCCCGCGCCCCCCCACAGGATCTCAAGATCGCCAACGACGTCGACCGTGAGGTCATCGAACTCATTGACCCAGCGGACAACAGGGAGAATGGGCAGGTTGGCCGCCGAGTTCACAATGTGCCGCATTTCGGAATCGATGATCCATGAAAAACCGTTGGTGGCCTGTGCCCAATAATCGGTATCGGCACGCCATACCATGCGGCTGGAGGATTTCCGATACCATGGATCATCACTTTCGAGGCTGCCGCCGCCATCGATCCACTCAAGGCTCCAGACGGAGAAGCCGCGCAGGTCGAGGTTGGGATTGCCGTCGGTGCTGCCGGAGGCGGTACCCGGTTGGTATTCCTGGAAGCGGTTCCAGGCAACCTCGGTGCCGAGGGTGAAGGATATGGTTTCGTTTCCGGCGAAGCCCGGATCGGGCAGATAGGTATAGGTGCCGTCGCCGTTGTCGGTGAGGGTGCCGTTGGCCGCGCCATGGACCGCGAGTATTCGCAGCGTGCCGCTCGAGGCGCTGCCCGTGCCGAGAAGTTCTTCCACCGTGAAGGTGACGGGCTGCTCCTGGAAGATTGTGAGGTCGAGTTCGCCCGCCGTGACCACCGGAACACCCGACTCAACGGTGAAGCGCAGGCGCGCGGGAAGCGATGTTTCGAGGTCATCGTCAGCTTCATAGAAAACATCGTCGACACCGGAGAAGCCCGCCGAAGGCAGGTAGGTGAGGACGGCGTCCGCCGCGAATTCGACGGACGTGTCGGCATGGGGCTCGCCATCGAGAAGGAGGTCACCGTGGGCGGGGAGCTGCGTGATGCGAAGCGTGAGCGCATCCCCGTCGGCGTCCAGAGCCGGGAGGGAGAACTCGAGGGCTGTGCCGGCATCCGTTGTCAGGCCGAAGTCGCGCCGCTGGGGCGGTTGCGTGGAGTCGTCGGCTGCGGGTCCGGCTGCACCCGGCGTGCCGGTGACCGAAGGCGACGATTGATCAACGACCGGTGCGCCCGAGCCTTCATCCATCCGCCAATACACACGCAACTCCGTTTCGTTGCCCGTGAGGGGCCGCTGGAAGCGACCGCGCAGCTCCTCCTGGGGGAGCGCCCGTCCAAAGACGGCAACCTCGGCGATGTGCCCTTGGAAGTAATAGCGCGGTTCGTTGCCGTTGATCTCGCGGTATTGACGGCCGACCGAGAACGGGGCCGTGCCCATGGTGTCGACAACGAAAATATCGGCGACGTCCGTGCGTTCATTCTGAAGGGCACCGTTGACGTAGAGTGCCATCCTGTCAGTTGCCCGGTCGAAGACGGCGGCGACATGGTGCCACTGTCCGTCGCGCAAATCGACGGGCGGCGCGGTTATGTCGGCAACGGTGTTCCGGCGGCCTGCGAGAAAGTAGCGGTCGCTTACTCGGAAAGTAGCGCCGGCCGGGCGACCCTGAAGATCAAACGCGGGTTGCCCGTCTTCATCGAGGAAGAGCCGCCAGCGCGAGGAGGTGCCGAAGCCGCTGCTCACGCCGGGCCGGTAGCGCGAGATGATTTCCATCGGCCCCTCCGCTCCCGGTTCGGCGCGGACCCACGCCATGAGCGTCATGCCGGGACCGAAGCTGTTGAGCGGATCGAGATTTTCGTGTGCTTCGACGTAGCTGTTTTCGCCGTCAAAGAAGAGAGCGGTGCGGGCAAACTCGGCTCCGGCAGCGGGCGGCGAATTGGGCGTGAGCGGACGCGGGTCGACACCATCGGGGATGCCGTCGCCGTCGGTATCGGCAAGGTTCGGATCCGTGCCGCGTTCGAACTCTTCGAGGTTCGTGAGCCCGTCGCCGTCAAAATCGAGGTGTGAATCGGGGGTAAACGGATCGCTGCCGATAGCGATCTCATACCAATTGGGCAGGCCGTCGCCGTCGCTGTCGGCTTCCAGGTTGTGGAGCGTGAGTGTTCCGCTGAAAAGCGGTACGACAAAGCGCGCGCCTGCGCCGGTCCAGCCGCCGGGCACGGCCTCACCCCCGCCTCCGATGAGGGCGTAAACGGCAAAGGGAACGGTTGCATCGTCCGCAGCGGGATCGAGGCCCACATCGGCAAGCGTCGGCAGGTTGAAGGCGGCGGAAAACGCGGCCTCGGCAAAAACAACCGCCCCACCCCCGCCCATGCGCAGAACGACACCGTCGATGTCATCCGTGTTTTCTATGAGCGCGCTGAAATCAATTTCCTGCGTCTCCACGTAGTCGGCGGCATCGACCGGGCTCTGCACCTGCGCCGTCGTCACGGTGAAGCCAAATGTCTCGCCGCCAAAAGTCAGGCCCACCTCGTCGGCAAGGGTGGCCGCCACTTCGACATCGAGCGTCGCGCCGAAGGGCAGCGGTTCGGTTGGCGTCCACGTGAGCGTGTCGGGCGCGGACTGCTCGACCTCACCGGACAGGGCAAGTGAGCCGTCGCGCACGGTCACGGCGTCTTCCACCGTAGCCGGATCGAGCGGCTTGGAAAAGCGCAGTTCCACGATCTCGAGCACACCGGCGGCGTCGGTATCCACTTCCGGACTACGTTCGACAATACGCGGCGCGGAGACATCGGAGAGGACAAGGGAGTGCGTGACACTGGTTTCGTTGCCCGCCGCATCGGTAGCCGTGACGGTGAGGGTCAGGCTTCCGCCCTCATCAGACGCATCAGCGAGATCGACAACAAGGCTGGCTGGAATCTGGGTGTTGCGTGTGCCGGAAGCCTCCTTCTCCGCGGAGCCCGAGGCGTCGCCCGTAACAGTGGCGCGCAAGGTGACCGCGCCGCTGTTGTCGGACCAGGTGAGGGCCACGGAGAGGGGCTCGTCGGGACGCACGAGCGCGCCCTCGACCGGGGATGTCACGGTCAACTGCGGCGGCGTCGCATCGGCGACGGGCACAACAAAGGTTTGCTCGCCGCTCGAGGTTCCCGTTCCGTCGATGGCGGAGGCGAAGAACATGACGGACGTCGGCGCGGCAGTGGCGGGAACCACACCGGTGAGCGTGATCGAGTCGTCGCTGGTCACGGCAAGGGGGATGGTGGCGGCACCCCCGGCGGCGGCGCGCAGCTCGGCGATCCCGGCGTCATCGATGGCATTCACGCGCACGGAAAAGGGGCTGCCCGTGGGCAACGGCCCGGACGACGGATTCACGCGGGTGAAGGTAATGACCGGCGGCACGTTGGCCACGCTGGTGAAGTCCTTGGCGTAAAACGGTCCCTCATTGCCGAACTCATCGATGGCTATGGCACGCACGGTGAAGGTGGAAGGCGGCGGCAGGAGGATGGGAACGCCGAGGTCGCCGGGGGTCGTCGATTCCCCTATGGGTACCAGGTCGACGCTCATGCGCACGCGCGCCTGTGGATTGGCTTCGGCAAGCACAGCCTCGAAAGTGACGGTCGACCCGGCCACCGGAACGGCGTCCCCTGCGATGACGATGTCGGCGACAGTCGGTCCGATCGTGCGGATCGTATCGAAAGTTGCGGTGAAGGGCTCGTCCTCAGCCACGTTGCCCGCGAGGTCGACGATGCCGCTTACGGATACGGTGTAGGTGGCGTTGGGCTCGAGTTCGATCTCGGGCGTGAAGACGACGACCTGGTCGTTCAGACCGAGGCTGACAGCCCCTGCGACGGGACCACCCGGCCCGGTGAGCACGACCTCAATGGGCTCACGGCGAAGGGGTTCATTGAAGGCAACACGAATGACGGCGCGCGGATCGATCTGCACGGCATCGTCCTCCGGAGTGAAGGAGACCAATACGGGCGGATCGGCGTCGATGGTCGTGAAGCGGCTCGTGAAGGGGACGAGGAGCGGTCGACCCACGAGATCGCGCGGCCCGCGCGCGGTGATGGCCCCAGTCCCCGCCGCCACGCGGTCCCCATCAAGGACAACCAGTTCGTAGGTCACCTCACTGGCCAACTGGGCGTCCGGGGTCAGACGCACGATGCGGGCGACGTCGTCTTCATCCTCCTCGAGGGCGAGGGTTGCGGGCACGACGGCTCCCCCGGTGCGCAGGAAGATACCCGTGGGATCGATGGATTCCGGGTCCATGGCCTCGTTGAAGGTCACAAGCACGGCTGTATCCACGGACACATCCACGCTTTCATTCACAGGATCGACGGTTTCGATAAAGGGGTCGTCCTCGTCCATGAGGATGTCGCCGAGGTCCAGCTCCTCGCCGTTGAGGGTAAGCTCGCCAAAGGCACGGGCGATGCCGTTCACCTCCGGCAGGAGTCCCTCGAAGAAGACCGCCCCCACCGGAATACCGGTCATGGTAAATCGCCCGTCCGCATCCGTGGTGTCCACGGCGACACCGAGCGCTCCGCTTTGGGGTGTGAACTCAAGGCTCACCGAAAGCCCTTCGACGGGCGTCTCTCCGTCGGCGCGGAGGAGGCGACCGACGACCGATCCGCTTGCCCCGAGTGTGAGATCGGCGTTGTCGGCCTGACCGTCGGCGGTGATGGTGCCATTGTGGGAGGCAGCGAGGGCCAGCGCCTCGACCTGGAGCCGGTAGGGACCGACGGCAATGTTTTCGAAACTGTAGTTGCCCGCGCCGTCGGTCACTGTCGTGCGGTTGACCGTGCCAAGGACGGGCGATTCATCGCGGAGTTGCACGGCGGTATTGCTCAGCGGCGTGACCCCGTCGGATCCGAAGACCGTTCCGGAGACCGAACCCACGCCCTCAAGGACAAGCGTGCGTGGCGCATTCTCGCCGGGTGTGTTGACGTTGAAACTCCGTCTCACTCCCGAGCGGTCGCGGTTACCGGTTTCGCGTCCGGTGAGATGGACGGTGCCAAAAGGTATGCCGCTGAAGCGGGCGATCCCCTCTTCATCGGCATCGACAAAGACGGGCTCCAGTAACCCCACGGCCAACGAAACCACCGCGCCGGCTGCTGGTGTGACCCCGTCGGGGAGAAAGACCTCCACGTTGACGACGGCGCGCGGTGCCAGCTCAACGTTGCGGGTGTGGACCGGCGTGGCTTCCGGGAAGGTGTCGTTTACCGCTCCCGAGATGCCCGAGACAGGATCGTTCGCCGTGAGGCTGAAGGGACCGGGCGGCACACCGGGGAAAGTGAAGGCCCCGTCGGGACCGGTGGAGACGGATCGCTCGGAGGACACTCCGTCGAGAATGCGCAGGGTGACGTTGGCACCGCTCACCGTGCCCGTGCGCTGGCTGTTGATGACGCTCCCCGTGAGTTCGCCGGTGGTCTGCACACCGAGGGTCACGTTGACGGTCTGGCCGTCCGTCGAGAGGGTGGCATTGCGCAAGGCGTAGCGGCCGGTGGCGGCGTCGATGGCGAGCACGCGGTAGGTGTTTAGGGGCAGGCCGGAAACCTCGAAACGCCCCTCCCCGTCGGTCACGGCAAAGGCAAAGGAGTTGCCCAGCGTCACCTGCGCGCCGGGGATCGGCGTAATACCGTCGGCGTCAAGGAATCGGCCGGTGATCGTGCCGGTCGGCTGCAAACGCACGACGACGGAGGCGGTGGCATCGCGGTTGACCGATACGTTTCGCGTGCCGCGCACGATGGCCGCCCCGAGGGTGGCTTCCGCGCGCACGGAATACGGGCCTTCGGAAAGCCCGCTGAGGCTCGCCGAGCCGTTGCCGTCCATGGCGAGGTCAAAAGTCTCACGGGGGAAGGCTCCGCCGCGCACGGTCACGGTGGCACCGGGGACAGGTGCGCCGGAGGCGTCTTCGACAACAATGTCGAGCCCGCCCCGTCCGAGGAGGGTGACATTGCTCTCGTTGACGATGCCGGGCATGAGGCTGACGGTTCCGCGCCCGACAAATCCTGTTAGGGGATCTTCCGCCTCGATGGAGTAGAAGCGGCCCGGACGACCGTCCGTGAGCGCGGGCAACTGGATCTGTGTATCGAAAAACCCATCCTCGTTCGTGCGGATGACATAGTCGTCGCCGAAGCTGATTTTCACGTTCACGTCTTCGCCCACAGGCGTGCCGTCGGGATAGAAGACCGTTCCCGTGAGGCGGCCGTTGATTTCCTGAGAGGCGGGAAACTGGAGAACGATATCGGTGGCGTCGGGATCAAGCCGGTTGGTCGCACCGTTGAAGCTGATGACGGAGGGGAAGAACGGGCTCACCGTCTGGAGGCCGAAGGCCCCCGCGAGCAGTTGTCCGGGAAATTCGAATACACCGGTGGCCGGATCGCTGTCGCGTTCGCCGCGGATGATGAAGCCGAGGTCGCCGTTGGACGTCGGGCCGATGCCGGTGAGGCGCACGCGCGCTCCGATGGGCACGCCCTGCCCGTTGACAACGGTGCCGGAGACGGTGCCATTGGGCAGGAAGACGATATCGCGGTTGATGACCTGGCCATCGAAGACGAGGCGGATCTCCTCGTAACCCCAGGCGATGGGGTTGAAGTTGTCGCCCTCGCCGGTGAGGAGCGGATTGTTCACGCCCGTGAAGATCTCGAAGGCCTCGACGACGGCGGCGACGATGTCTTGCTGAGAGGATTCGGGGTTGCCGATGGTGGCGACGAGGCCGCTGGTATCGGTCGACTGGGCGGCGGGACCGGGCGCGCTCACGATATGGTCGCCGAGGGCAATGTTGTCGAAACGGTAGACGCCATCCTCATCGACGGGCGTCCAGGCGAAGGAAAACTGGTCCAGCGGCAGGCTGACGTTGATACCGGTGACGGGTTCGCCCGACTGGTCGAGGACGCGCCCGGTGATGCTCCCGCGCGGGACGAAGCGGATGACGGTGAAGGTGCTGTCTCCCGGGACGACATCCACGCGCTCGTTGCCGGTGCGGGCAAAGGGGATGCCGCCCGCCGGATCGGCTTCGATCCCGGCGGCAAGGTTGCGCTGACCGGTGGGCACGCCGGTGAGTTCAAAGAGGCCGTTGGCATCGGTGCGGACGAGTGCCGCCCCGCCCGCGACGAGGGCATTGGGGACTGGGGCACCGTTGGCGAATTCGACGCGCCCGCGCACCGTGGCGGCGTCCTGAAGGATGATGGAAAGGGGTGTCGACGCACCCGCGACGGCGGCGATATCGCGGCGCTCGCCTTTGCGCTGACCGTCAGAGGAGACGGCAATGACGTCGCGCGTGCTCACGGGCACGTTGTTGGCCGTCCAAAAGCCGTCTGCGTCGGCGTCGGCAAGGGCGACGACGTTGCGGAATCTCCCGTCCGAGGAGTAGCGTCCCACAAATACCCGCGCGTTGGCGTGGGGCGTTGTGCCGTTGGCTTCAAAGACGCGCCCGCGCAGGGTCGTGAGCGGCGTCGCCGTGGAAGCAAGGAAAATCTCCTCAACGGCACGCTGACCGGGGGTATCGAGGACCCCGGCAACATCGCGCCGCCGCCCGTCGGACGAGGCCGCCCGGAGGCTGTAGTTGCCCAAGGGGACGCCGTAGAATACAAAGCGCCCGTCGCTGTCGGCAAAGAGGCCCCGCCCCTTCTCGCGCGAATCGGGATCGGGGAAGAGATTGACGGCCGCGCCCGGCACCGGGCTGCCGCTTTCAGTGAGGACCTGCCCCTCGACCGTGCCGCGCCCGCGGAAGCGCAGAATCATGGGTTGAACGGTGCCCACGCGCGGCGAACTCGACTCAAGGGTCTCGCGAATGAGCGCGCGGTCGAGCCCTTCAGCCACAGCGATGGCCTCGGGCATCGCCCCGACGGAAAACTCGGCCAGGAGCGTGTCGCGGAAAGCCGGGTCTTCGGCCAGCTCGAGCAACTTCGCGCGAACCGCACCGGCCTCCGCGCCGGAAGCCATAATCACATCAAGGGCCCCCGCGCTGAGACCGCCCGTATCGGTCGCTCCGAGTGAATAGGGAATACCGGCGAGGATGAAATCGATTTCGAAGCGACCCTCCTCATCGGTGAAGACCTGCGAGGGACGCAGGGTCAAGGTGGTGCAAAAGAGCCCGGTCTCCTCGAAATAGGTGAGCGTCACGGGGACACCGGCAGCGGGTTCGCCGTTGGCGCGGAGGACGCGGCCCTGCACGGCGGTGCCCATGAGGGCGGTCGTTTGGACGGGCAGGGTCGTTTCCGCAAGAGGGAGGCCGCGCGGGTCGTTCACGCCGGAGACGGTGATGTCGCGCGGCACGATCATGCCAACGCCCCGCTGGAGATTGAGGAGGACCATGCGCCCGCCCGGCTGGAGGGAAGCGGTCACGGCAGGATTGTCGCCCCCGACGACATACGCGCCCGGACGCACCGCGCCCGCCCGTTCCATCGGCTTGTTAAAAAGGACGGCGAGAACAGTGCCGTAATTCTGATAAGGCGAAAAGAGACAGGGATTCGTCGGGCGTCCCACCCGCACGGAGGTGTCCTGCACAACGGCGAGGATCTCCGGAAAGGCCTCGGCCACTTCCTGTCCGGCGGAAACGAGGGTCTCGTCAACCTGGCCGTTGCCATTGAGGTCGATGAGCAGGGCCACCGGCTCGGCGGAGGGATCGAGGGAGGCGCGCGCCCCGGCCGGGAGGTCGAGATTGCTCCAAAGGTGCCGCCGGGCAAATCCGTCGTCGCCCACGCGGAAGAAAGAAATCTCCGCACCGGAAACCGCCTCGCCGACGGTCCATTGGAAACGGCCACCCTCCGTGAGGGGAGCCACCACCACCCCGCCCCCGCCGGCAGCGTATCCGGCGGCACCGGCGAGAGTCGATTGATCGGTCCCGGCGGTCTTGTCGCCCGCCGTAAAGGAGATGCCCATGGCGGGATCGGAGGCGGCGATCCACCATGCCTCGCCACGGCCCGCGATATCGGGCAGGAGGCGGTCCAAAGCAGCCCCGAGAGACGGGTCGCCCAGATCGAGGAGCAGCCCGGCGAGCATTTCGCGCCACTCGCGCCCGGCATCGGTGCGGCGGAGAATCTGGTCGAAACCGGCGTCGAACACCCGCGCTCCCTGCCAGTCGAAAAGGAGGTCGACGATGACGCGCTCAAGTGTATCGCTGTAGCGAATACGTTGCCCCGCCTCGGCCAGTTCGAGGGAACGGGTCGTAATGGTGGAGCGTTTCACGCGCGTCACGCCCGGCGGCAACTGCCCGGCCGTGGCGACGCTGAGGGCCTGGCCAAGGACGCGGTCGGCGGCGCGCAGCAAGGCTGGCGGCAGGTCGTCGACAAAATCGGGATACCCGATGGCGTCGGGCGAGAGGGCCACGCCGCGCTCGTCCACCCCCATGCGCAACCGGAAGCGGCCGACAATATCATCGTCGCTGGAAAGGTTCGAAAACGTGATGCTGCCCGTGCGCTGCGAGCGCAGCTCGTAGGTCGCGGTCTTTGTTTCGCCGGGGAGGATGTCGCCGAGGAACACCGTCGCCTCACTCTCGAGGATCGCACCGCTGATGGAGGCTGTGGGGAGGGTCACATTGACCTGGTTGGCGGGCGTGGGCGAGGTGTTCAGAATGGTGACCGACGCGGTGTAGGGCTCCCCGCTGCGCACGGTGCGCGGGTGACTGAAAGCGAGGGAGAAATTGGGATTGCGCACGAGGACGGAACCGGCGGCCTTGCCCTCGACCTCGACCGGTCCGGCGGCCAGCCCTTCGAGGGTGCCGCGCAGCTTCACATCGATCAAATGGAGCCCCTCACGCAGCCCTTCAACGAGAAACTCGGCCTCGCCCACTTCGCGCGGGCGCAGGCGCGGGATGTCGTCAGCCGTGCCGAGGATGCCGTCCGGCCCCGGCCGCACAACGGGCTGGACCGTATCCATGATTTCATCCGGACCGAGCCGGGCCATGCGCAGGGGATCGTCGCCCGGATTCTCCCATGTGCCGGGCACGCGGTCCTCGCCCGGGGGCAGGACCACTTCCGCCGTGACCTGGTTGACGGAAAGGCCGGAGTCCCCGGGAGCGGCGTTTTCGACAAAGACCATGACGCTGAAAAACTGATTGAGGAACCCGATGTTGCCCGGGATAACCATGAGGCCCGCGATGGGCGGCACCTGGAGGGCGAGTTCCTGATCCCCGCCGGGGTTGACAAACTGGACATTGAGGCCCTTGACTTGGATGTTGAGGTTGGCCGTTTCCAGCTCGGGCGGAAGATCGGCCTGGAGGGCAAGCTGGTTGTTGATGGCCTCGGCCTGCGCGAGCGCCTCTTCGAGTTCGGCCTCCGGGATGATCTCGGTGTTGCCCCGGAAAGCGGGCGAAACGACGGGAAACTTCACCGGGAAGGTCTCGCCGTCGACAACAAAGCCGACCTCAAACTCAAGGGCGCGAAAGTTGTTTTCGTCGATGTAGATGCCCCGTTCGCGGATCTCGTCCGAGCTGAGCGGCCGCGAGGTCACGCGCGCCACGAGGACCTCGTCGAAGACACGCACGGGCACGGATGAAGGACTGCCTTCGAGGAGGGTTCCCCCGGTGGCCGGGTCGATCAGGCGGATGGCGTCGAGAGAGTAGTCGCCGACAAGGTTGAGAGGCGGGAGCAGGAGCGGCTCGTTGGGCGCGGCGACGAGGCGGCGCGCGGGAAAGGAGGGACCGCGCAGAGTGGCCTCGACAAAAGCCCCCGCCGGGAGATCGCCCGCCACCGTCGTGAGGACGGAGCCCGGAATCCCCTTGGGCACGGCAACGGCAGCCGGGGAGACAGACAACTGCTGCCCCACGACGCGGTATTCCATCGTCGTGAGCGGGGCGGCGACGACCGGCGGAATCGAGAAGAGGAAAGGTGCCATAAAGGCCAGCACGCTGACCCATGCCCGTCGGTATGAGCGGTCATCGAACCTCATGGATCCACCTCCCCTTCGAAGAATTCAACAAAGTGCCAGCCGGTTGCCCAGCGGAACTTCGCCGGGTCTTCCCGCTGAAAGATCCATGCGCGGATAAAGGGCACTCTGCCGTAGGCCACTACCTCCCACTCCTCCTGATTGACCTCGCGTTTGAGCGGCGAGTCATCCGGGCCGATGGAGGTGGTGAGGTAGCGGTGAAGCCGCGGATGCTCGCGGGGCACCTCAAATACGATGAGAAATCCCTCCTCCTCGTCATTGTTCGGCGTGGCAAATTTGATCGGGTCCTCAAGGAAGCGCGAGGTCGAGACACAGGAACTGGTAATGTTACCCTCGCCCTCGCCGACTTCGTTAAGGGTGTGCGCAAGGGCGGCCTGTTCCTCAAGGCTCATGCGCGCGACGTCGTCTTTCGTGAACCAGCGGGGCCGCACATCCTCGTTCAAGGCGAATTTGTCGTCGAGAACGCTCTTCATGACGAGCGACGCCTCGCGGTCGGCTTCTACCAGGTCCGCTTCCGTGGCCGTCTCTCCAGGAGGCAACGAGGCGATATAGGCGCGGCGCGCGGGTGAGAATGCGCGCACGAAACTCTCCAGCATTCCGGGTTCAACAGCCTGATCCAAAGGAATCGTGAAGCCGCGGTAGAGGAACTTTGTGTCGCGCGTTTCCGCGAACTGGATACCCGGTTCGGGCTCATCGAATTCCAGGAAAAAAACGTCCACCTCCTGGGTTTCGTTCCCCGGGTTCCAGTCATCCGGAGGTGCTCCGTCGAGTGTGAAGGTGTAGGTCGCGGTCTCTATGGACGAGACCGGCCGCGTTGTTTTGAAGGCGGGTTGAGCAGGCGTGTCGCCGGGCTTTGCTTCCACGTAGGAGCGGTCGGCCGGAATGGAAATGTTCTGGTAGGTGAGGTCTGTCACACCCGGGCCGTTCATGGTAAGGGTGAGCGGCCCCACCGCCCCTGCACCTCGCTTCACGATCAGCGGGGTGAAGGCGTAGCTCATGCGGTGATCCATATCCACCGTCAAGACGTTGTGCATAGGCAGGCGCCCCGGACGGAAGCTACCGTCCGCCCGCGTAAAGCCATATTGGATGGCATCGAGATTTTCCCGGCGCAGCCGGAATTCCGCAGGAAGCCCAAGACCCATCAGATCGTTCACATAGGCCGAAAACGCGCCTTGCGTGGACGGTTGGAAGGCAGAGGAAAATGCATTAAAAGCCCGTGCGAGACGCTCGTTTACGTTCTCCGTCGACGCCGCGGCGGCGGCGAGAAAGTGCTCGTCCCCCACTTTCGCACGGAGAAGGTCGTCGAGTTCGTCAAGGTCGAAGCCGACTCCGAGTCCCGGGTGCTCCCTGGCAAGGTCCACGACCCAGTGTTCAAAGGTTGTGTAATCGTCGTTCGCGGCGTAGGCCGCCGGTGTCATCCCGCGCACGGAGCCGAGGACCGATTCATTCACCGTCATGCGGGCAAGGAGGGCGCGCAGCAGGGCCTTCGAGCCTTTCTTGAGCATCTTCATGTCGTGCTTGCGGAAATAGTCGGAGAAGACGGAGGCCACGGGCGGTTCTCCGCTCTCGTTGAGGGCGGCGCGTAGCGGCACATTCGCGTCGAGGAGGGCGAATTCCTGGTAGAGCGCCCACTCGTAGCCTTCCGGTTGAAAGGCTTCCTCCGCCCGCCGCATGAGGTTGTTGTGCGCCTCCGTGCGGAGGGCGAGGTCGTCAACGTTCTGATTGAACTCGGCGAAGGGCGGCAGGAAGGCGCCTTCGAGGACCCATTTGAGAAGGAGCAGATGCCGCCCCATGCCGGCGTCGCCGAGCGGGTCGTCGCCGAAGGGCGGCGGCTTTTCGAGCGACATCACCCCGCTGCGGAAGTGTTCGCGGCGGAAGGGGAAAAAGCTGACTTCGGGAAGTAGCTGGCGGCGTTGGCCGACATCCGCGCGTGCCCGCTCGGTGAGAATGAATGCGATGACCTCGGCCGGGGTGGCCGGGTTGTCAAAGACCGATGTGATCTCGCCGGTTATCGGATCGGGCACTTCGCCGCCGAAGAGGTAGCCTTTGGGGATGTCGGGAACGGCGTCATACTCTTCCTTGAATTCATAGAACACTCCTGGTGCCCCCACAACGGGCCGCATGTCGGTGATCAGCTCGTAACGCTCGGCGTCACTGACGAGCGTCCTATCGACTCCCTCGGGGAGGACATAGCGCCAATAGCTCACGGCGGCGAGAAAGCGCTCGTATACCTCCTTGTCGCGCGGATCGGGTGGCGGGCCGAGGTCGCGACGGTCCTCCGTGACCCCGTGGGGCGGTTTGAAATACCAATCGCCCACCATAACGTCGCCGTAATACGCCATGCGCCGGAAGTCATCGAGTTCGGCCTCGATGGCGTAATCGATTTCTTCGTTTTCGCCAACGCCCATGACTTCAAAGCCGCTCTTCACGGCGGGGAAAAAAAGTTCGAAATCCCGGTCGCTCGTCGCCGGATTGAAGGCTTGGACGGCCTTGCGAAGATTGCCCCGCCAGAGGCTCGCGCCGGAACCCTGCTCGAAAATCCACATGTCGTCGTAGTCGAGCAGCATCTCCTGAAAAATCACCCATTGATTGGCATCGTTGATCACCGCAAACGTCTCCTCGCGCAGTTGCCCGGCGACGTCCTCGGTGAGCACGGTGCGCGGTTCTTCGAGAATTTTGCCAGTGAGGAACGCGGCATTGCCGCTGGCGTCGTTGAAGTAGAGGGCGGCTCCGGCGGGAAGCGAGCCCCTCGGCACCGGCTCTTCCGAGAAATAGGTGACGAGCGATCCCGGATTGGGCTGGGTACGGTCGCCGAAATCGGGACCCTCCGTGCGGAGATCGTCCACGACCGCGCCCGTGCGGCTCGAAGTGACGTCCTCGATCGTCGGATCGTCCCCGGAAATCTCCTCCGTGCGCACATCGCGCGAGGTGATGCGGTAAGCCGGCACCGTGGGCTCGTCGTCAAAGACGTCCGCTCCGGGCGGACGGCTGTCCGCACAGGAGATGACGGAGGTCGCGACCGCCGCCGGTTCGGACATGTCCGCGAGGAGGTCTTCTTCAATGGCGGCAATCTGGTCCCAGTTCAAGGTGAGGACGACGTCCTCGCCCGGGGCCGTCGGAACCTCCCATTCGAAGCAACGTGTGAAGCCGTCCCGGCGGTTGTACGTCATCCGCAGCGAGAGCACCCGGCCGGTGGACCGGAAGGTGGCCGAACTGGTCCCGGGCACCGCCCCGGCGACAGTAATGCGCGGAATCTTGAGGCTCACGGACTCCGCCGAGAGGTTCTCCACGGTGAGGCCGATGTAGTCGCGCACGCCCCCGAGGACGCGGTTGAGCAGACCGGAGCCTTCTTGCACGCCGTCCGAACGGACTTGCGGAGATCCCGCCTCGGCGTCGTGTCCCACCGCCAGAATCGTGACAAAATCGGACGCCGCTTCATCCACGGGAGCGCTGTCAGGGACCGTCGGATCTTCGTCATGGCCGGAGAGCGCCGAGAATCCGGCCAAAGCGGCGTCTACCGATACCGTTACCTCAATGTCGCGGGTGACGGCGGCTCCGCGCCGGTCGCGGGCGACAGTGCGCACTGTGTAGGTTCCGTTACGCAGGTACGAGTGGGTCACGAGCGACTCCGGACCGGCGGGGAGCGTGCGCCCGTCCCCGAAGTCCCATTCGTAGGTGATCGTGTCGCTGCTCTCCGGAGCCGTCGGCACGACGAGAAACGCGACTGTCTCTCCGGGTGCGGGGACGCGCGGGCGGCGGACGACTTTGAAATCGGGCGCGCGGTTGGCGACAACCACCGTGCGGCTCGCCACCGCCCCTTCGCCTGAAGGATAGGCGACGAGACAGGTCAGAGTGAACGTCCCGGCGTCGCGGTAAATAGTGCTTCCTTCGCGCCCGAGGGCGCGGCCGCCGTCCCCCGTGTCCCAGATAACGCGCAGCTCGCCCGTACCCGTCGCGCCCGAAATCTCCACGGAAAATTCGATTTGCTCGCCCCGCTCGAAGCCATCGGGAGCGTCCACGCTGATCTCCAGCGTGGGTTGTTCGATGGTCTCACCATCAAGGATGCGGGCGACTTTGCGCACAAGCGCGGGATTCCGCAAAACACCCACGTGCGAAGCCAGTTCGTCGTCATCCTTGCCCGGAGACGCGCTCACGATGGGCAGCATGACGGCGTCGCGATGATTGAAATCGAGACCATCGCTGCCGAAGCCGCGCGTCTGGCTGAGGAGGGGCACCGTGCCGTCGCCCATACCCCGCTCCACCCGAAAACCGTAGTCGAGGACGAAGGTCCGTGTGACATCGAGCGGTTCGCCTTCGGTGATCGTTTGCGGCGATGCATTGCCGAACCTGTTGGGCCGGTTGAAGGGCACGCCCGCGAAGCTCAAGCCGACATCGGTCACTTCCCGCGAGGAAGAGAGAGTGGGCTTCAGGTAAACGCGGTCGATCGTGAGGGATTTCTGCTGACCGGCGACAAAGTGAAAAAACTTCACGTCGCTTTCGTCTCCGGACCAGTCGACCATGGGCCCCGCGCCAATCTCGCTTCCGAAGAGTCCCTCGTTCGCCACGGAGACGGGAGGGAGCGAATCCGGATCGGCCGGATCAAAGTGGTAGGTCGTGTCCATCACTTTCCGGTAATCCTCGTATTCGAGCAGCCCGTAAGGCAGACCGTTGAGAGTGGCGTCCCACCCGGCCTCGACGACCGGCCGCCCGCCGAGGGCGAAGTAACCGTGGTTGGGCAGGAGCTGATGAAGCGCGGGAGCGCGGCGGGCCGCCCGGCGCATGACGTCGGGCGGCAGCATGATGTTCATCCCCAGCTCGTCAAAATCCCCCGTGCGAAGGGCCGAAACAGCCTTGGTTGCGCCGAGGAGCGGGCTTGTGATCGTAATGAGGCGGTCGATACGGGAGGCGTTGCCGTCCTCCAGCATCATACGCCGGGAGACGAGACCGCCCATGCTGTGGGCGATGATGTCCACCTTCGGTGCGTCCGGTATAGCCGCCTGAATGAGATCGACGTATTCGGAGAGGAGGATCGCGTTGTCGTTACTGTCGAGACGCCAGTCGTATGGAAAAATGAACAGTTCCGGCTGGCGGGTGAGAGAATTCCAGTTGGGATTGCCGCCGAGCCGGTAGGCGTCGAAGCGCGTCCCGGAATCGTAGACCTCCATACCGGAGTTGATGGCCAACTGCCGCAGAAACCCTCCCTGGACATCCTTGGGTCCGACGCTGAGGAGAGCGCCCGGCGTATCGAGGCGCCGGGGATTCCCGGCGTCCGCGACGATATTCTCGAGCGTCGCCCGACCGTCCGCCGTGAGACTGCGGAGGCTCGGCCAGATCTCCTCGCCTCCTTCGAGGCGCAGACGGCTGGCGGCGATCCCCGGAACAAAGACCACCGGGTTGCGGCGGAAGGCCACCGGCTGCAAGTACTCCGCTCCCGGCAGGAGAAAGGTGTCGACAGTGCCGTCGCGGAGCGGGCGGATGAGCTGCCGGACAATGTTGAGGAGCGCGCCGGAGGTTCCGCCTTCGGCATAGTTGGCGATAAGCGACAGCCATGAAAAATTAATCTCCCGGAAGTCCTCCGTGAAAACCGCGCGGTAGGGGTCGAGCCCGGGTCCGCCCGCACCCTGCCCGGCGGGCGCGAGACCGATCCAGAAATGCGGCGAGGCGCGCAGGTATGACCGCGGCAACTGCGCCTCGAGGCGTCCGAGGGCCTCCTCAAGGGTCATCGGTTCTTCCGAAAAGCGTTCGGGAGGGCGCGCCATGAGCACGAGCGGCCCGGCCACGAAAGTGTTGTAGAGCGAACTGCCGGGATCGGCGGACATGCGGTGCGCTTTCAGTCCGCCGGGGTAGGTCCCCACGCCCGCCTTCAGGTCCTTGGCCAGTTCGACGATCTCGTTGATCCCCGCGAAAGCGTCGAGATCGTCGATGAGCGAGGCATACTTGCCGATGGTGAGCAGGCTGGCCTTTCCGACAAAGCGCTCGTTCGCGAGCAGGGTCGGCAGGCTGTTGCGCCGCCCGGGGAGGAGCGCCCGTCCGCCGGGTCCGAGCGACTGCGCGACGAGGTCGAGCACGCCCCCCTCGACGAGCCCGCCGGGGGCCTCGACGACAACGTAATAGTGCGAGGCCGGATCGGGCGGCGGCAGGTCATCTCCGCTGAAATCAAGATCGAGGGTCTCGGCCACATCCACCGCCCGGGCCGCCCCCAGCCACGCCCGCCGCGCCGCCTCGTCCATATTGAACAGGTCGTTGCTCCCCGCCCCGTCCACCGTGACGGGCGCATGGTCCGGCACGCGCACGACGGAAAGGCGCGGACCGGAAAAACGAACCTGGTTGTTGCCGCCGCCGGCTACCGCCGAAATCCCCGCAAAGTCGTCGACAAAGGTCCGGATGCCGCTGCCGATCCCTTCGATGCGCCCGACAATCGCGCCGCTCGCGAATTCGCCTTCGGCATAATCCCCGTTTTCATCAAGGAGGAGGCGTTCGGGGCTGAGGAGCAGGAGCGGCCCGTTGCCCATGGCAAGAGCGAGGCGACCGTCCTTGCGCCGCGAAACGCTCCCCGCCGCGCCGAGGCCCCCGGGCAATTCGAGGCTTGCCAGCAGTGCGGGCGCTTCCGGGACACTCACGTCAACGACAAGGAGGCGACCGCTTCCGCTCCCATCGGCCGAAGTCGAAACGAGCGCCAGATCCCGCAAATCCTCGGCACCTCCGCCCACGAAGAGTCGGGTCGCGGGCAGGAAGGTCAGTCGGCGCGCCGGTTCCGCAAAGAACAGCACGGCTGATTCCGGCAGGAGTTCGCCCGCGCCGCCCCCGAGCAGCATGCGCAAGCCGTTGCCTTCAGGAGAGCGGAAGACCGTGCCGAGGAGACCGAAGCTCGAATCGGCGTCGTAATCTTCGATGCGCTCCTGCGCGTCGAGCGGCGCCCAACTGAAGACCTGGCCGAAAAACCGCGCGTCAAGCGCCGGCACCGGATTACGCTCCCCCGGGTCGGCATAGTCCCCGTCGTTGTTGAGGTCGACGCCGGGCCGGCCGAACGGGGGTGCGTCCTGCAGGGCATTCGGGTTTTGGTCGGTCAACTCCTTGGCGATGGAAAAAGCGTTCAGGTCCATCAGATGGACTTGGTTGTTCGTCGTCGCCGACAATTCGAGAAAGCTCAAAAACGGCGGGTCCCACTTGGTCTTCACGACGTTGGCGATCTCCCGGCTGATGACCGAGCGGTGGACTTGCTCGAGAGAACCGTCCGGACGGATTTCAAACAAATAGATGAACTTGAAACCAAGGGGTTCGCCGCTGAAGACCACAAGGTAGGTGCGGACCGGATGATCCGAGGTGAAGTCGGGGTTGGCGTTGCGCGCGAGGGCGTAGTCGGGAACGAGCGCGAGGGCGGACGGACGCCCCTCCAACGTCTTTGTGAAAGCGGAGCCCCCGGGAACAGCCGGGGCCGCCGGGTTGGCGAGGTCGACCGTAACAAGGCGACCGCTCGAAGACGAATCCCGCGAAATCGCATAGGCAAACCGCCCGTGCGCGACAATCCCCCCGCCGCTTGAAATCACGCCCGGCAGGGCCGCCGCCGCCTCCGGAGCGAAACTGAAGGAAAACGAATAGCCGCCGCCACCGGTATCCTCCCCGTCATCGCCGAAATCCTCTCCCCCGAGGCCGGGCACCTGGTCGAGCACGGTCGACATAATGGATACCGTCATGCGCGAATCATCGCCCGATCCGCGCGGGCGGTAACGGATGCGCACCTCGCGGCCGTCGAGCGACGGCTCCACCGCGAGGACCTCGAAGGCCGACGGCAGGCTCAGCCACGAACCGCTTGCCGCCGGTCCGGAGAGCAGCTCCGGAGGCAGCGGCCGGGAAATGCGGAGCACGACGGGCGTGCCCGGGGCGACGCCGTCCGCACCGTCCGGCGGCCAGTGAAAGGCCAGCCGACGCGGCGGGGCATCGGCATCGTCCGCCACTGCGGGAATGCCGAAAGGCACCTTGTGCAGGACCTCGCGAACGTTGCCCGCCCCGTCCGCGACCATCGCGAAAAGCGTCGCGATACCCGCTTCGGAAGCGGAAATCCGCCAGGATTGAATCATCCGGGCGGGCGAAGGCTGCCCCGAGGAGACCATCTCGAGTTCAATACGGTCCAAGGGCAGCGGCTCATTCGAGACGAGGGTGCGGAACTCGAGTAGCTCAAGGCCCATTCCGGCAACGGATACGTCGTCCACCCCGATCATCCGGACCGTCGCCTCGCCGCCCGCCGCCGGAAAGACGGGCGTGTGGCTCAAGCTCAGGAAGGGATCGCTGCGGTCTTCCAGCACGCCGCCTCCGGCGGGCACGACGAATTCAAGATTCGCCCGCATGATTGTGACTTGCCGGGGATCGATAAAAGCCGCCGTCGACGACGGACGCTGCATGGGAAACCGGGCGTGCCGCGCCTCCACCTGCGCCCCAATGCTCCCGATGACAAGGGCGCTCGTGATGAGCGCGTAGGCTCCGTTTTCGCGGGTGGTCGCGATGGTCTGCCCCTCAAGGAGCGGGGCGGCGACGATGTTGGCGGCGTCCGGCGTTCCCGCCGGCGGGGACAGAAGGGGATTCTTCAAGCTCACGAGCGCGCCCGCGAGGGGTTCTCCTGAACCGCGTCCCGCACCCTCTTCACGACGGCTCACCTCCCCTGAGATGACCACGTTGGGTCCGGCCGCGATGAGGGTCACGGCGAACGTCTCGATGAGAAAGCCCGCCGCTCCACCCACTTTCACGTTGGGGAATTTGAGGGAGACTTTGTCAATGCGCGCCTGCTGCAAACGGTCCGCATAGGGAGAGGCCTCCTGCATTTTTCCCAACTGGCGAAGCAACAGGCCCATGAACGGTGGCGAGGTCGTTTCGAGGCGCGCGTTGCCCTCGGCGTCCTCCACATACTCCATCTTGTCAACGACCTCGTAAACAATCGTTCCGCCGATGTCGCGGGGAATGGTGAGCGCGTAGGTGGCCTCATACGGATCTGCGTCCGGCGGCAATCCGAGGGCTCCGGGGTCGACATCCACGCTCACCGCCGCCGCCTTGGAGATGCCCTCCAGTTCTTCCGCGTAGTTGACCGCCGCGATGACTTTGCCGTCGAGCGGTTCGACACCGCCCACCATGTCGAGAAATTCGTTGAGGTCGAGAAACGCGAGCGAGAAACGGGTGCGGCTCTGAATGGCCTCCGGTTCCACCAGGACGCGCACCCCGGACCCGTCGCTCTCCGCCTCAAGGATGCCGCCCTGATTGTAGAGACCGACCCGGCCGTCGTCAAAATGCTGCCGTGTCGCGGGGATGGTCACGCGGGTTTCATTGGCGTTCACGAAAACGGCGCTGACGAAGTCCGCCTCATCCGCATCGATGAACGAGGCGAAGCTGCCGTCGGGCCGGGAGAGCACCGTCGCCGTTTCGCCCGTGGTCTCGTTGACGAGGATGACCGGAACTTCGGGATCGGCCGTGCCGGGGCCGCCCGTGGCGATGACGTGCGGGCTTCCTGTGCCCGCCGAGTAGCCCGTCAATTGTGAGAGGACCGCTTCCGGCACGTTTTCCGCACCGGGCTCGAAGATGACGAGTTCCGCCCCAATGCCGCGCGCGGCGTGCGCCCGTGTTTGGAAGACAAAAACGAGGTCGCCCTCGATGGGCAGGCCGCCGAGGTCGCGTATCTCCGGCGAAAGCGCGATCTCAAAAACCGTTGCGCGGGGCAAGGGATTCGTGGGAAGAAAAGTGGCCTCCGTTCCCGCCGCATTGAGGCCGAGCGAGCCGGGCACGACCTCGTCGCCGTCGCCGCCCGCCTCTCTCAGGGCAAAGGCCTCCGGGCCGAACGTAGCCGGATCAACCGGTTCACTGAAGACGATCCGGACCGGCGCAACCGGATTCACGTTGGTCGCTCCGGGCGCCGGCACAACCTCGATGACGCGCGGCCCCGTGGGCACAATCCGGATGTCGACCGTCGCCACGGCCGCTCCATCTGGCTCCAAGACAAAGTCCGCCGTGCCCCGGTTGGCGTCCGACGGATCGACGGCGTCAGCCGTCCCCTCTCCCGCCGGAGCGACGAGGAAAAAGACACCGCCCGCCCCGGACAGCGCCCGCCACGGCTCCCCGACGATCCCCGCGACCAATCCGGTCGCCGGATCGCCGCCGAGGTCGCGCGCCGTACCCGTGACAAGCCCGGGCCGCTCCTCGACCGCCACAAGCACGTAGCGGCCGCCCGTGCGCAAACCAGGCAGACGCGGGCCCGAATCCGGCTCGTCGCCGCGCGCCGTGCCGCCGGCGTCGCTTTTCATTCGCAGGACGGGCTCCAGCCCTTGCCGCCCGCCCGCCGAAAAGAGCCGCGCCAAAACGAAACGGGCGTTTGCCGGAACACCGGAAATCTCCACCGGAAGCGTCGCCTCCGCCGACGGACCGATCAACTGGAAAGCGCGCAGCGGCGCGAGGTCGCCGAGAATCGCCGAGAATCCGTCCGCGTCGAGATCGCGCAACTCCGCCACCGTGCGCTGCGGAAACGCCCCCGGCGGGACGGCGAGGGAGACAAAGTCCGTTGAGAGCAACCCGCCCGCCGGATCGAGGATCGCACCCGCAAAGGCCTCCGCGTCGAGCACCGTCGCGAAGAGCCGCGCCTCCGCGAGTTCCGAAGACGGAAGCAGCAGAGACGGCCGGAAAAGAAACTCCGCCCGCAACCGGTTCGGTTCGCGTTCCGCCTGATCGCGGAATCCAAAAAAGGTCATGTCATAATCGGGCGTGCGCAGGCCGCTGCCGTCGACCAGGGCGTAGCGTTCGGAGACCTCCGCGCGGAAGAGGCGTCCGCTCGCCATCGATCCGTCCGCCTCGAAAACTACGCGCCCGGTAGTCGTCACCGCCGCAGGGTCAAGACTCGCCACTCGTTGCGGGGGGTCGAACGCGCCCTCCGCCGTGAGTTGGGTGCCGTCCCCCGTATCCCCGCCGGCAAGCGCGGCTCCAGTCTCCGGCGCGGGTGGAGCCGTCGGTCCGGTGTCCGCCACTGCGAGCACATGGACGCCCGTTGCCTCCACCTCCGCGCCGGGCAAAGTGCCGTTCGTCGAAACCGCCGCCACGGTCCACTGTGGATCCGTCTCGTCGAACCTCAAAATTACCGTCGTCTCACCGGTACCCGGTATGCGTGCAGGGTGCCAGGTGACCGCACCCGGCGCGAGCACCTCCGCCGCCGTGGAAAAGTGAAAGGCCGCGAGCGGCGTCCACCCGCGCGGCAAGGGCAGCGGCAAGGTCTGCCCGCCGAGAGGAGTGAAACCCGCCGTCGCATTCTCGGAAAAAGCACCGGCGGGAAAATCCAGTCGCGCGCCCGCCGCTTCCGAACCGATCATCATCCCCTCCAGAGGCGAGACCGCCACCGACACCGCAGGCACCTTTGCCAGCCACGGACTCGCCACGAGCACGACCGAGCGGTCGACATATTCCACCCTGCGCCAGACCGCCAGACGGCCCTCGTCCGAAAACATCCACCACCGCTGGCCAGGTGTTCCCGATCCGATAAACAACCCCTCCCCGTCGGCGACATCCTCCGACACGCCTTCCTCTGAGATTTCCTCCACCCGCGCGCCGCCGAGCGGTTGACCGGACCCGTCGAGCACACGCGTCCGCGCCAATGCAAAATCCCCCTCCGGCAGAATGCGCACGGTGCGCACCGCCGCGTCCACCGCCCCCTTCGCGTCGGTCACGCGCAGGCGCACGGTGTAGACGCCCGGCAACTGGTAGAAATGCGACGGGGCCACTTCTTCGCTCGTCGTGCCATCGCCGAATTCCCAGAAATACGTCAGTTCGCCCCCGTCCGGGTCGAACGATTCCCCGCCGTCAAAGGCGAGGACCGCCCCCGCGACCTCGAGGTCCGGACCGGACAGCACGGCCAGCGGATCGCGGTTCACCTCCGCGAACAGCTCCACCGTGTAGTGGATGCCTGAGCCCGCCGGGCGGCGGTAGCGGAATTGTGTTTCGATGACACCGCCGGGTTCCAAGCCGCCTCCGATGGCGTCCGAAAGATCGAAATACCACGCGTCATACGGTTCGCTCCCGGGCCCGCCTTCCGCCTCAAGGAGCACCCCGCCCGGACCGGAAAACCGGAAAACCGCGTGCAAGGGCGGCTCGATGGGCCGGTCCCCTGTGTTCTCCAGTTCCAGCCGCACGCTCGTTTCCACCTCGCCGGTCAACCGGTCCAGCGTCGAACTGATTTCCGTCGCCGTGACGGCAAAGCGCTCGTCTACCGGGAGCGGCACCGCCGGCGACGCGGCCGGAAGAAGAAACGCAAAAAATAGAATCAACCGTGCCGGTAACCGCATCAACCCATCCTCCGGTAAAGCACCATCATCACCAATACAACACCTGCCGCGACCAGCGCGGCATGGCGCGGCTCGGGGATAAGTGTCACGTTATCAATGAGAACGAGGCTGTCGTCATTGATGCCGTTCAAGTCCACCAAATCAAATACCGCGAACACTGTCATGGGCTCCGCCAGCGTGAAGTCCGTTGTGTACCGCGTTAATTCACTCCCCGCCGGACTCAGTCCGACTTCGCCCGCGAACAGACGCGGGCCGTTCACGTCCAGATCAAGAAGCGCCTCGAAGCCGCTTACCCCCGTCAAATCCTCCGGATCAAACAGCTCCGGCGAGGCGCTGAAGTACAAGGTCGCGAAAAAAGTATCCAAGGCCGCGCCGGGCGGAACCGCCGCCGACAACAAATTGCGGAAATCAAAAGAAAAGGCATAGTTACCGCCCTCCAGCTCCATCCCCTGGTAGAGCAGCGACCGCGCTTCCCCGTCGTCCGCAAGGGCCGCCGATCCGCCCGTCGTAAACACGGAACCTCTCGACTCCCACCCGTCCAGACCGGCCAGAAACTCGCCGTTCACAACAAAATTCGACGCCGCGCGCAAAGGCACACCAACGACCCAACCGACAACAAGGACGCATACAAACCAAAATAACAAAGACAGCCTCACGGTCTAATAGATTCCATAAGCAACGCTTCCGCCGCAAGAAAAAGTAAGTAGGGTGATCCCAACAAATCCCCGTAGCCGTATACCTTACTGGAGCCCCGCAACGTAGTGCCTTCCTGATAACTCCGGCAATCAATTGCCTGACCGGAGAGATTCCGGCCCACCGGCGCTGCGCGATTGTCTCCCTGCCGTCCCTCCAAGTGGAGAACGAGAGTTACGCAACCTGCATTGAAGCGCGTGCGAACACCATCACCTCCGGAGTTTCAACCGCTTGCGAACACACATTCATTTCAGTCTTCACCAGACACGGAACGCCCCGCACAGGCCCATGGACTCTGCCAAGACGACCAATACGGAACAGATAAACTAAAGATATTTAATTCCTATAACCATTAAACCACTTCGCAACGCAGGACGACCCGGATCCAAACTCCTTCCACGCGACAACTTTCAATCCCGTTGTGCGCCCGTTATCCCGCAGACGATCCCGGAACGCGCAATTGCTCACTCGCGCGTAAGCTTTGTTTCAAGGTCGACGGCGGGAAGGTCCTGGTGGTGGCGCCGGGCGCGCAGCCGCAGGCCCTGCAGGCGGATAAAGCCCGTGGCGTCGTCCGGATTATAATCGCTCGCCACACCCTCCATCGAGGCGATGTTTTCGTCGTAGAGTGACAGCGGGGATTTGCGGCCAACGGTGATGACATTGCCCTTGTAGAGCTTCAGCCGGACAGTTCCCGTGACACTCTCCTGACTCTTGTCGAAGAACGCTTGTAGCGCTTCGCGCTCGGGCGCATACCAGAAACCGTTGTACACCAACTCCGCGTACTTTGGAATAAGTCCGTCGCGCAGGTGTTCGAGGTCGCGGTCGAGTGTGATCGACTCGACCTGTTTACGTCCATGCACGAGGATTGTCCCTCCGGGAGTTTCGTAGACGCCGCGGCTCTTCATGCCCACAAAACGGTTTTCCACAAGGTCGACGCGCCCAATGCCGTGTTTACCCGCAAGACGGTTGAGAACGCGGAGCGATTCCGCCGGATCCACACGCTTGCCGTTGACCGCCGTGCAGTCGCCGCGCTCGAACTCCAGTTCGACATACTCGGCGTCGTCCGGAGCGTCCGATGGATCAACGGTGAGCTTGAACATTCCGCGGTTTTCCGGCGTGGTCGGATCGAACCACGGGTCTTCAAGGATTCCCGCTTCATAGGAAATGTGCAGAAGGTTCCGGTCCATGGAATACGGTTTCTTCGCCGACGCTTCCACGGGCACGCCCTCGCGCCGGCAATACTCGATCATTTCGCTCCTGCCCGGAAAGGCCTTGCGGAAGACCTCCATCCTCCACGGCGAGATGACTTTCAAATCCGGCGCAATGGCGGCGTAGGTCAGCTCGAAGCGCACTTGGTCATTGCCCTTGCCCGTGGCACCGTGGGCCACGGCATCGGCCCCCTCGGCACGGGCAACGGCAATTTGCGCCTTCGCAATGAGTGGACGCGCGATAGACGTGCCAAGGTAATACTGCCCCTCATATACGGCGTTAGCACGCATCATCGGATAGAGAAAGTCGGCGGCGAACTCATCGGTCAGATCGACCGTGTAGTGGGCCGAGGCACCCGTCTTCTTCGCCTTATCGGCGAGACCGTCCAGTTCCTCCTCCTGTCCGATATCCGCGGCAAAAGTGATGATCTCGGCGTCAAAGTGGTTCTTCAGCCAGTTGACGAGCACGGAGGTGTCGAGCCCTCCAGAGTAAGCCAATACAATTTTCATTTCAGCAGATGGTGGTTCGTTAAAGGGTCCTCTTCCGCCCGCGCGCGGATGCGGACTGGAAAACACATCTCACTGGAGGAGACGTCACCCGCGCGCAAGCCCGCAATCCGGCACCGCGGACAAATCAGGTGCTCTCCGCGATGTCCTCACGATTCCGGCCGATGCTTCCGCGCACTCCGCCGCCCGCGCGTTCGCTGCCGCTAGCGGCAGCCCGCTCACCATCTCCACGCGCGTGGGTCCGGGTGGTTTCGGCAACCGCCCCAGCGCCCGCGCGCCGCCGCCTTCCGTCAGCCACTCCTCCCGGCCCAACGCCC
>JAFIGH010000049.1 GCA_020831525.1 Opitutales bacterium | reverse complement strand
GCCGCAAAACCGTCGGCCGATCCCTGCCCAAGACCGTCGCTAACGATTGGGGACGCAAACGCGACGGGGAAGAGGTATTTGACGACCACCGTCCACGCCGCGAGGATAAACAGCAGGTGCGCAAGGAATGCCACCCATCCGCTTGCCGTCGACACGCCGGACCCCGTTGATCCGTCGCAGTAACCGGCCGGCGGCGGCACGACTGCGTCCGCATTACTCACAATGCTCACACAGTATCGGTGAAGCCGAGCCTGTCAAAATGGGAGCGCGGCTTACCCCTCCTCCTGCCACCAGAGGAGCGAAGGCCGCCCGAACTCCAGCCAGTCGTCCGGCTGCTGGTGGGCGACGAGGATGCGCACGAGGACGTAATCCGCATCCGGCGGCGGCTCGATGAACTGGCGCAACGGCACGGCCCGCCAATGCCGTCCTTCAGGCAGACGCACGTCGGTTTGCGGCCCGACAAGTGAGCCGGCCGCACTGCCCCAGCGGACGGAGAGCAGCGCGTAGGCCCCAGGGCTCAACTCTCCGCGCACGGACACTTCGGCACGCCCCACATGGCCGGCGCGCACCGGCGTCCACTGCCAAAACGACGAGATTTTGTGGTTCTCCATGCGCAGGACCGGGCTGCCGTCCGGTCCCTCGCGCCCCTCGGCTCCAAGGCCTTCCCACGGTTCCGCCTGGCTGCGCCACGGCTCCGGAAGGTCGAGCCGGTAAGGCAATCCCGCGACGCGCATCCCCACGAGGTCTCCGGACGGCCATTGTGTTTCAACAAGCGCCTCTACGGCGGCCACCGGCGGGTCGAGCCGACCCTCCAGCCACGCTTTCGCCGTCGGCGCGGGATCGTGCAAGAGATAGGCCGCGAGGTCGGCCCGCGCGACAGCCAGAGGCGCCTCGTCCCAAAGCCTTTCCACATATTCCTCAAACGCCGGGCGCGCCTCCGTATACCGCTCGAGCGCCGCGCGGAAGGGCGCGCCGGGAGGGGCCTCCGCGAAGAGCGCGTCGACGACCTCGCGCCGGGACTCGACCATCTCCAGAAACCGCTCCGAGAGCGCGAAGGCCCGCGAAGTCAACCCCACCCGCTCCGCGTAGGGAGACCGGGCACCCGCCGCCTCCGCCGCGGCGTCGAGGTAGCCGCGCAAGGCCCGCCGCGCCCCCGGCGGTATGACGAGCGCCTGCGACTCATTGCGGAAGTGCTTCAGCCAATACGGCGGTCCTTCCTGTGTGCGCCACAACTCCTCGGCAAGAGCGAAAAAACGCTCCATGGGCACGGCGGCCGGACCGAAGAATCGCGCAAAATACTCCGCCCACAGCGCCTCCACGTCCTTCCGCGGGTCTGACAGAAGTCGCGCGACGATCCACGGCTGCGGACCGTCGAGTCCCCAGTTGGGCGTCATCTCCGTGAAATAGTCCGTAAAGCCGGCGTCGCGCGCGTTGCGCAGGTGCTCCGCGAAATGGCGCACGTAGATGCGCGGTATCAGGAAATTCCTGCCGTAGGAATAGTCATACAATGACAGCCGCTCAGCTCCGGAATCTCCCCACGCCCGCACAAGGGCGAGCTCTTCCTCCCGGAAGGCGGCGTCGTAGAACTGGCTGCGGTCCGCCGTGAGAATCGGAACAACACGCGGATGAACCGGAAACGACGGCACGTTCTCCGACCAGTAGTAGGCGAGCTGCGTCACATAGCGGTCGGGGTGGCTCGCTTCGAGGCGCTCCGCCACGCGGTTGGTGAACTGAGAGACGAGATCGCTGTAGTCGGGCCGCTGCCGGAACCAGCGCGGCGGGTAGACCCACTGCAACGTATCCTCCGAATCCCCGAAGACGAGTCCGTCGTTCGTTCCCACGGAAAAGGCTTCCGCTTCCGGATTCTCGTCAAAAAACGCTTCCGCCGCGTCCGCGACAAATTCCACGACTGCCTCCGACCCAAGATCCGGGTTCCAGTTCGAGCGGCTCCGCACCGGCGGCTCGTAACGCTTTCCGCCGACAAGCGGAAACAGCTCCGGACGTTCGGCGAACATCTCCCGCGTGAGGATCCGGTCGAGATTATGCCCGCGGGCGAGCCGAGGGGTGAGGTGATTGGCTTGCGCCCACTCCCTCGCCGCGCCTGCGTGCGTCCCCCCGATAGCCCGCGAGCGGAAGGCGTGTCTCCCGGGTTCCGGCGGCGGCGCGCCAGGCACGTGCCCCAACGCTCCCGGCATGAACCAGCGCTCCGGCGGCGCCCCCTCCACGGGGACGGTCGCCAGTCGCTCCGCCTGCGCGCTGCGGAACTGCTGCGCGTGCGCCCGCCGCTCGGGATGCCCCGCCGCCGAAGCGCACGCCAGGAGCCCGGCAGTTGCCAGCGCGAGCCAACGAACTCTCTTCCATTCCTTCATGGCAGCCATCGTCCGCCATCCGCCGCGCGCGGTTCAATCCTTTACCGCAATCGCGGCGCACGTTCGCAAAAGCTTCACGCTACGACGGTGCCGGTGTCGGTGTGCCGGCGAAGGCGGACGCTTCAGCAAGGCATGGATGCGGTTGGAAGAAACGGCAGTCGTCATGCCGTGAAGGCTCCGGATGCCGCCACGTGCCCCGTCAGATCCACTCACTGTGACGCGGGGCGAGTGCGCGGGCGAGCGTTTTGGCGATAAAGGGACCGCGGAAGACCATGCCGGTGTATACTTGCACGAGGTGCGCGCCGACGTCGACCATGGCACCCGCGGATTCCGGACTGAAAATGCCGCCCACACCAATGATCGGCAACTTGCCGCCGGTGGAGCGGCTGATGAAATTAACGACTTCGACGGAACGCGCATGCAGCGGACGGCCGCTGAGTCCGCCGGATTCCCCCACCCGCGCAAGGGAAGCGGGACGCGCGATGGTGGTGTTGGTGGCGATGACGCCGTCGATTTCATGGTCGGCGATGACGCCGAGGATTTCGTCGATCTGCCGGAAATCGAGATCGGGAGAGATCTTGAGGAGGAGGGGCGTCGGACGGTGCCCGAGTTTGCGGGCACGGCTCCGGTTGAGACGGGTCAACTCGCCGAGGAGGCTGTTGAGGCTGTCCCGGCCCTGGAGTTCGCGCAGACCCGGTGTATTCGGGCTGCTCACGTTGATGCTCACGTAGTCAGCGAAATCGACGAGCGCGTTGAAGGATTCGACGTAGTCGTCGACGGCCTGATCGAGAGGAACAATGCGGCTCTTGCCGATGTTGATGCCGACGGGGATGTATCCCTTGCGGGAGCGCCGGGTGGCACGCAGCCGTTTCGCGACGGCTTCGCAGCCCTCGTTGTTAAAGCCCATGCGGTTGATGAGGGCACCGTGCTCCGGGATGCGGAAGACCCGCGGCCGGTCGTTGCCCGGCTGGCGGTGCCGCGTGACCGTCCCGATCTCAATGTGCCCGAAACCGAGGGCGGCCGCGGCCCGCCAGAATTTCGCGTCCTTGTCCATCCCGGCGGCGAGTCCAACGGCATTGGGAAAGCGCAGGCCGAACAGCTCGATCGGGCGTGTGTGGGCAGGCTGGTTGAAGCGCTCCATGAGGCGGCAGAGCCCGGTCATACGCCCGAGGTAGTCGAGCGCGGTGACGCCGAGGTCGTGCGCCTTCTCCGGATCCAGGCGGAAGAGAACCGGACGCACAACCTTCTCGTAATAGAATCCCATGGGGGGCGCATCATTGGGAACCGGGCCGTATTTTCAAGCGTCATGTGGCGGGACCCGCGGACACCCGCCGCGAAGGCGCGGATTCCCTTTGACTTTGCTCTTGCGCGCCATTGGGAAGGGTCTCCAATTTTCAACGTTTTTCTTCCATAGACCCAATGTCGCAAAGCAATCCGAAACTCGAATGGTGCGTCGTGCGCCTCGGCGAAGACCTCAACTGGTGGGTGACCGAGATCTCCGACCCCGTCCACTGGGACGTGGACGGGCTCGGTGTGATCGATCCGCGCCAGATGAGCTATATCCTCGAGCAGTGCGATCTCCTGCGCGAATACGGGTTCGACGCCGATCTCCTCGACGAGGCGTTTTTCGCCTTCGGCATCGACCGGGAGGAAAAGGACGGCACGGTGCGGATCGTCCGCACCCGCGATTCGCTCCTCGAGGACGACACCGTGCTCTTTTGCCTGCCCGATGTGATTGACGAGGAAAAGGGGCCCTACGCGGATTTCCTCGACCAGATCACTAAATTCCGCGTGAAACTGCTCAACGACCTCATCGATTTCGACGAGAACATCACTGTCGACGAAATCGAGGAGGACATCCGCGAGCGGCAGAACCAAGAGTATATGGAAGGCCGCGCGGTGCATCCGTTCAACGAGATCACCGCTATCCTCGACTACGTGCCCGAGGGCTACGAACTGGAGGACGAGGACACTCCGAAGAGCGGCGACGAAGAAATCGACGACCTCCCCGACTTCGAAGACGAAGACGATGAGAAGATCGAGGAAGACGAAACCATGCGTTGGGATGACGACGAGGAGGAAGAGCCGGACGATGACAGTGAGGACGCCCTCGACGATGACGAGGAGGAGGACGCGCTCGACGATGACGAGGAGGAGGACGCGCTCGACGATGACCAGGAGGACGGCGAAGACGATGACGAGGAGGACGAGGACGACGATGACCAGAAGGACGGCGAAGAAGGCGACGATGACGACGACGGGTCCCGCCCGTCCAAACGCTAATGCGGTCTCCGCGCACCGCGGGTAGCGCCGGTTGACCGTGATCCGTCTCGACTCCATCTCCCTGGCCTACGGCGGGCGGCATCTCTTCAAGGAGGTCTCCCTGCAACTGGAGCGCGGCGGATGCACGGGCGTCGTGGGCGCAAACGGGGCGGGCAAGTCCACCCTTTTCAAGCTCGTCACCGGAGAACTCGCGCCCGACAGCGGCTCCATCGAAACCGCCCGCGGCACAAGCATCGGCGTCCTTGCGCAGGAAACCGTCATCGACCTCGACCGCCCCGTCATCGAAGTGGCCGCGGACGGCGCGGCGGCCCTCGCCGAGACCGGGAGGCGGCTCGAAGCCGCCCGCGACGCGCTCGCCCGCGCCGCCCGTGGTTCCGCCGAGGAAGCCGCCGCTGTGCGTGCGGTCGGCGAACTTGAAACCACGTGGGAGGCCATGGGCGGCTACCGGCTCCGGGCCGACGCCGAGGCCGTCCTCCTCGGGCTGGGCTTCGGCGTGGAAGAACTCGATCAGCCCGGGCGGGTCTTTTCCGGCGGATGGCGCATGCGCGTGGCGCTCGCCCGCCTGCTCCTCGGCAAGCCCGACTACCTCCTTCTCGACGAGCCGACCAACCATCTCGACATGGACTCACTGCGCTGGCTGGAGCGCTTCCTCAAGGATTACCCCGGCGCACTCGTCCTCGTGTCGCACGACCGTTGGTTTCTCGACCGGCTCTGCACGCGTATCCTCCACATTGACAACGGCCGCGTCGACACCTACACCGGCAACTACACCGACTTCGCGCGTGCCCGCCGCGTGCGCCGCGAAGCACTCGAGCAAGCTGCCCGCAACCAAGAGCGGCAAATCGCGCAGACTGAACGTTTTATCGAACGCTTCCGCTACAAGGCGACAAAGGCGCGCCAGGTGCAAAGCCGCGTCAAAGCCCTCGCCAAAGTCGAGCGCATCGAACTCGACCCCGGCGACGACACATTCTCCTTTGCCTTCCCTCCGCCGCTGCGCGGCGGCGAGGAAGTCCTCCGCATGGAGGGCATTCACAAAAACTACGGCGCCAAACGCGTGCTCGAAGGCGTGGAGGTGACCCTTCGCCGCGGCGAGCGCGTCGCCCTCGTCGGTGTCAACGGGGCGGGCAAATCCACCCTCTGCCGCATCGCCGCCGGCCAGATCGAAGCCACGGCGGGCAGCACCGCCCTCGGCTACAATATCGAAGCCGGTTTTTTCGCCCAGGAGCAGAGCGAGACACTCGACCCCTCCCTCACGGTCCTGAAGACGCTCGAAGAGGCCGCGCCCGCCGGCTACCCTATTCCGCTGCGCACCCTGCTCGGCGGTTTTCTCTTCCGCGGCGACGATGTCGACAAGCGCGTCAGCGTCCTCTCCGGGGGCGAGAAAAACCGCCTCGCCCTCTGCCGCATGCTCGTGCGCCCGGCCAACCTGCTCATCCTCGACGAACCCACCAACCACCTCGACATGCGCGCCAAGGAGGTCCTCCAACAGGCCCTTCTCGGCTACGAAGGCACGCTCCTCGTGGTCTCGCACGACCGTGCCTTCCTCGATCCCCTCGTCGAAAAAGTCATTGAAATCGGACAGGGAAAGGTGCGCCACCTTCCCGGCACGCTCTCCGAATACCTCACGCGGAAAGACGAGGAGGACCGCGCCCGCGAGTCCGCCTCCCGCCACAGCGACAGCCCGCAGTCGGCGGGCGAACGTGTCCGCCGTCGCAAAGACCGCGCCGAGGTCCGCCGCCGTCTCGCCCCCCTGCGCACCGAAGCCGCCCGGCTCGAACGCCGCGTCACCGAACTGGAGGAGCACATCGCCGCGCTCGAAGAGGCCATGGCCGATCCGGAGTCCTACCGCGACGCCGACGCCGCCAAAGCCCGCGCCGGGGAGCACGCACAAAGCAAGAGCGACCTCGATGAAGCGCTCGCGGCCTGGGAGACAATCCACACCGAAATCGAGAGCCTCACCGCTGACGGCGATTCCTGAGCGCCCGCGCGCCGACTACTCCCCGCAACCGCCTTCCTTGTAACCGCAGGCGGTGTTGCGGCACTGGCGGCATTTCCCGTCCTGGATGTAGGTCATCTGGCCGCATTTGGGGCAGAGGTTGGCACTGTTGCGCTGGAGGGCGGAGGCGGCGGTTCCGTTCTTGCCGGGTGCCGCCGGGGCGGAGGACTCCGGCGCGGGCGCGGGCGCCACCGCCGCCTGCATGACGCCCGCTTCGGAAGGCCACGATTGTGCGGGGACTTCCGCGCCGCTCATGTCGATGAGGCGGCGATTCGGTGCGGGGAATAGCCAGTCGAGGATTCGTGTGATGAGGTCGACGAGGCTGGAGCACGACTTGATTTCGTCGGTGCGCTCGCCGTCGCCGTCGTCACCGACCATGGCGAATCCGGACGGCTCGAAGGCCATGTAGCGGAAGTCGTTGATGATTTCGTCGAGCGGCACGCCGTATTGCAGGGCGACGGAAATCGATTTGCAGTAGGCTTCGAGGAGGCCGCTGGCGAACGTGCCCGTCTGCCCCACCCGGCCGAAGATTTCTCCGCAGCGCCCGTCGGGGTAGACACCGACGGTGAGGTAGCCACGGATGGCTCCGCCGATGGTGAATTTGACCGTTTGCGCCGCGCGGCGGCCGCGCAGTTTGCGCCGGCGCGGTTTGGCGGCGTCGGCGAGCGAATCACGCATCTGCCGGTCGGCGGCACGCACGAGGCCGTCCCAGACGGTGGACGGATCGTAGCGCCGGCCTTCCGGTGTATCGACGCGGAAGACGGAGTTGGCCTTGCTCTCCGCCCGGAAGAGGGCGATGCACTTGACGCCGAGATCGTGGCAGAGCACAAAACAGCCGCCGATGTCCTCGACGGTGGCGCTGTAGGGCAGGTTGACGGTCTTGGAACTGGCCCCGCTGATGAAGGGCTGGATCGCCCCGAGCATGCGCATGTGCCCTTCCGGGGCAATGGATCGTTTGCCGTCGCCGTTGGTCACGGAGCAGTCGAAGACAGCGAGGTCTTCGGCGCGCAGGAAAGGGGTGCTTTCGAGGTGGTTGGAGCCGTTGAGAACGAGGCTCTCGGCGGGCGTGAGCGACGGCTCGTGCGCGCGGTGGCGCAGTTGCAGGATGATGTTTTCGAGCGCCTGCGTGTTGTGCTCGTCCCCGGCGAGTTTGCTCCAGCCGATGCGAACGGGACCCTGCCTCTCCGCCGCCCACGGGCGGGCAAGGTGCTCTGCCGCCTGCGTGACGCCGCCGCACGCGGTGATGAGGCCGTCGAGACCGGCGCATTCGAGCGCCGCTTCCCGCACCGTGGCGGCGTCGTAACCGAGGTAGGACAACCCCCGTAGGGCGAGGCGGTTGAACATCTTGAGGGAGCCCCCGCCGGAGAGTTGCTTGTATTTGACAAGGCTGTAGTCCGGCTCGACCGAGGTCGTTCCTTCATCGTAGCAACCGAGCGGGGCGGAGATCGTCCCTGTCGGCGCCATGACGGTGACAAATGAGTTTCGAAAGGCATCGGCGGAGCGCACTTCCTTCCAAAGTTCCGTCGCCCGCGCACTGACTTTTTCGATACAGTCGAGCTTCTTTCCGTCCATCCCTTCCGGGTCGACGAATGCCCGTGTGAGGGCGACAAGGGCGTCGCGCCCGGTGAGGCCCTGCGCCTTGGGCAGCGATTTGCCTTCCGCGCGCCAGAGACTTTCTATCTTTTCGAGAATACTTTCGCGCGAAGAAACGGGAATGGCGGCGGCCACTTCCTGGCAGGCCGCGTGCAGGTTGACGACTTCGCGCAGGTCGTCCGCGGTGCGTTCGTGGGCCGCGTAGGGACCGAGTTCGCGCGCCATTTCCGCACTCGCCCGGTAGCAAGCGGCGGTGAGCAGGCTCACAATCTGCCCGGCCACCCACCGCCCCTCGTCGGAGTCGTACGGCAGGCCGAGGGCCATGAGCGCCCCGCCGACGTTGGCGTAGCCCACACCGGTCGTGCGGTAGGTGCGCGTGCCGCGCGCGATCTCCGGAATGGGAAAGCCGCCGCGCTCGATATTGAGGTCGGCGCAGACCATGGCGAGCCGCGCCATGTGAACGAGTAGGTCGGGGTCGAATGTCTGCGTCTCGGGATCGAGGAGACGGAAGGCGTTGAAGCTGGAGAGGTTGCAGGAGGTGTTGTTGACGTGGAGGTATTCGCTGCACGGATTGGAGGTGGTGATGTCGCCGTCGTGCTTCACGGGGTTCCAGAGATTGATCCAGTCGTTGTTGTGCTGGCCGGGCTCGCCGTTGTTCCAGACGCTCTGCGCCATTGCGCGGAGCAGTTCCTCCGCTTTGAAAGTCTCCTCCACATGCTCCGGCTTGGTCACCCAGCGGGTGGCGTACTCGCCCTTGGCATGGTAGGCCTGCCAGAAATCACCCTTTAGCGAGACAGAGTGGTTCGCGTTCTGGTGGGCGAGCGTGTCGCCGTAGAGCATGCCATCCATGTGGCTGTCGTAAGCCGTCTCATTGGCGGCGGGAAGGTTGAGGATGAGTTCCGCCGCCATGCGCTCGGCGGGGGTGCCCTCGACACGCTTGGTCTTGGCCAACTCGACGAGCTTCACCCGCACGTTGTGCTCGCGCAGGATGATCTTGGCCAGCTCCTCCTGGTCGTTCTTGGCGCGGATGAAGCGGAAGATGTCCGGGTGGTCGCCGAAGAGGATGACCATGCGCGCGGCGCGACGGGTCTTGCCCCCGCTCTTGATCGCGCCCGCCATGCGGTCCCAGCCGCGGTCGAAGGACACCGGCCCGGAGGAGCGCCCCTTGCCCGTGATCGGTTCGCGCGAAGAGCGGATGGAGGACACATTGATCCCCACGCCGGAGCCGCTCGCGAAGACCCGCCCTTCCGTCGTTATATGGCTGAGGATGGACTCCATGTCGTCGTCGACCTGCGTGAGAAAACAGGCCGAACACTGCGGGTGGGCGTAGACGTTGTCGTCCTCGTGGATCTCGATCGATTCGTGCCCGGTGGCGTAGTAGGCACGGTTGCCGCGGTTGCCGAGGACGCCGCGCAGGTCGGGCCGGCCCCAGCGCCACTGCTCCCAGTGCCCGATGTTGAACCACACCGGACTGTTCGGCGCCCACATCTGGCGCACGAGCATAGCCTTCAGCTCTTCGTTGAAGACGACCGCGTCCTCCAGCGTGGCAAAGTAGCCCTCCTCCCAGCCCCAAACCGTGTAGGTATTGGCGATGCGGTCGAAGACGTTCTTGAACGAGTCCTCGTACTCCGGGCTCTCCGGCTCGCGCCCGAAGAGGTACTTGTCGGCCACGATGGTGGCGGCGTTTTCGTCCCAGTGCGCGGGCACCTCCACGCCGAGCCGCTCAAAGCGCACGCCCCCCGTCGCCCAGTCGCGGATGCGGATGTCGCGGCGCTCCCAGTGACACTCCTCGTAGGGATGCTGCCCCGGCGAGGAGAGGCAGCGCTCGAACTGCAGGCCGCCGAGCAGGTTTTTGCGCTCGGGCAGGTTGATGGCAGGGCCGAAACGGGTTTCAAGGAGAGGCGATTCTGTAGGCATGAGGTGTCTATGGTGTGGGATGAATTCTGAAAGGAACCGGCGAATCCGGGAGAGCGGGTCAAGCGTAACAGGTAGCGCCGCCGCCGCCATTGATCCAGATCAAGAGAAATCGCGGCCCGCCCGTCCACATCCCGCTGCATTCGCCTATGTATAATTAGACGGCCTCATGCGCCCGATCATTCACGGAAATACGAAAAGCTCTCCGCCGCGGGTTGCCTTCCGCATGAAAAGTCTCATCGTCTCCCAGCATGCCGAACCGAACCTGGCCCGTTTCCTACAACGCACCTTTCGCGTTGTCCTTCGCCCTCGTCTGTGTCGCCGCCTATCTGCTGGCCCTTGCCACACAAGGCTGGAGCAACCGCTACATATTCAGCATTGGCGGCGATATGAGCTGGAGCAACCCGCTCACCTACGCGCGGTTTTTCGTCCATGTTCTCGGGCACGGCTCCATGCAGCACCTCGTCCTCAACATGGCGGTCATTCTCCTCATCACACCGATGCTGGAGGAGAAATACGGTTCATACAGGCTGCTCACCGTCGCCGCCGTCACCGCCGTCGTCACGGCGGTCGTCAAGCTCCTCGTCTTTCCCGGCCTTCTCCTCGGGGCCAGCGGCGTGGCCTTCGCCTTCATCATCCTCTCCAGCTTCGCCAAGGCAAAGGCGCGCACCATTCCCCTCACCTTCATTCTTATCGCCGTCCTCTTCCTCGGCAACGAGATCTATCTCGCCCTCCAGCAGCGCGACGATGGTGCCTCCGTCGCCCGCTTCGCCCACATCATCGGCGGCATCGCCGGCGGCTTCTTCGGTTTCAAATGGCTCGGCTCGCGCTGAGGCAGCGGGATTCCGGAGCGTGCACGACACCCGCGGCATGATTCGGATTGTTATTGACTCCTATTAGCGATTCTTGTTTGCAAGAAAGCGCTTTCCAATTGTCCGTGTTTTCAGCCGCCCTCTCTTCGGTTGTTCCAGCCACGGATGTAAACTCATTGAAAGGAGTCACCCGCCATGCGCATCCGTCTTCCGCTCCTCTGCGGACGGCCTCTGCTGTCCATCCTTCCCCTCGCGGCGGCTCCGGCCCTGCCCCTTTCCGCGCAGGCGGACGACGGCAACGAACACTGGGACGGCCGTTTCGGCCATCCCGGCAGGCTGCAGCAAGCCGCCACGGTGGTGAACAGCCGATTGTACATGGGCGGAAACTTCCGCGGTCCCGGCGGCGAGCAATATCAGATCGCGGTATGGGACGGCAGTGAATGGTCAATCACAGGCCCCGGGCACATGAACATCAACCACCTCTTCCGGGCAATCGCCGTCCAGGGAGAACGGATTTATGTCGGCGGCAACTTCACCGCGATCGGTGACTTTGATCATCCTTACCTAGCCTTCTGGGACGGCACGTCATGGAACGCTCCCGGGGCCGAACTGAGCGGTCAAGTCAACGTGCTCTTTCCGACCGAAGTGGGCATCTATGTCGGCGGGGCGTTCGGGAGCATCGGCGGGTCGACGGCGAGAAACATCGCGCTCTGGACAGGCGCCTCGTGGGAACTGCTCGTCCACGGAGGCGATACGCCCGGCAATGCCATCGGGGTCGGCGGCGCGGTGTCAGCCATCACGGGAGGCCCCTCCGAACTGATTGTCGGGGGACAATTCTCGGTCGCGGGCGGCCTGACGGGGGCCAACCGTATCGCGCGCTGGAACCGCACGACCAACGAGTGGGGACGCCTCGGTCCGGGGTTCAATTCCACCGTCCACTCCCTCACAGGACATTCGCAATACCTCTTCGCCAGCGGGACCTTTTCCAGACTGGATGCCTGGCCGAATGACGAGATCGAGATGCACCAGTTATCTCGGTGGTCATGGACGGGCGAAGGCTGGCAACCGGTAGCGCGCGACGGCTACACCAACATCGGAAGTATCCACGCCAGCCCGTCGCGGCTTTACGCCTACGGCCAATTCGAGAACGAAGAAGGTCCCTACCGCTTCGGCATGTGGACCGGAACGCTCTGGGAGCCGGTCGGCGGAGCGGATACCGACGCATCCGCGCAAGCCCTTGTCGGCGAAGGCGAGAACATCTACGCGCGGGTGGAATCCACCGCGGACGGGCTCTACCTGCGCGGCATCGGCATGTGGGACGGGCAGCGGTGGCATCCGCTGGTACAGACACTCGGCAGCCAAGCGGCGGCGTCCGCCGTCGACGACTTCGCTTACGGCGCGGGCAAGGTCTACGCTGTGGGAAATTTTTCATCCGTCGGCGCAAGAGCCCACCGCTTCACCGGCGACGCGCAAGCCATCGCCGAGTGGGACGGACAGACGTGGCGGCCCCTGCCCCCGCCGGACAGTACCGTGCATGCCGTGGCCCACATGGGCGGCGATGTCTATGTCGGCGGTCGCTTCAGTAGTCTCGGGGATACACCGGCTTACCGCATCGGACGGTGGGACGGCGCTTCATGGCATGTCGTTGGCGACCCGTCCTTCTCCACCAATATCGAAGCCGTCACGGCGTTGTTGGCCGACGGAAGCGATCTCTACGCGGGCGGTGTCTTCTCGGAACTGGACGGAAAGGCGATCTTTGGCGTGGGCCGCTGGGACGGCCATGACTGGCATGCCCTCGGCAGCGGTCTGCACGTCGGCGGTGCGGGCGCGGGCATTTTCGACATGATCCGCTCCCGCGACAGGCTCTACGTCGTGGGAGGGTTCATCTCCGGTACCTTTGATACCGCCGAGGCAACAAACGTCGCCGTCTTCGACGGCGAGTCGTGGTCGGCCCTCGGGAGCGGCGTGGGCACCCGGTTCGGCCCCCCGCGAGCCATCGCGGCCTACGGAGATGACATCATCGTCGGCGGGGATTTTGAGGAGGCAGGACAGGTGGCCGCCGCGAATCTGGCCCGCTGGGACGGTGAGTCGTGGCACGAGTTCGGCGGCGGTGCCAACGGTTCCGTAAATGCCCTCCTTGCCGCCGGGGAATACCTTTACGCCGCCGGCGACTTCTCCGTGATCGGCGGAATCGAGGCACAGGGAGTCGCCCGCTGGGACGGCACCGCATGGCACCCACTCGGAACGGGGCTGATCAGCTTGCACGGTCCCGCCGCGCGACAGGTCAACGCCCTGCTTGGAACCCGCGAGGGCCTCTTCGTGGGCGGTTCCTTCGCCTCTTCCGGACGCAAACTCGCCAACAATCTCGCGCTCTGGCGCGACTTCGCATTCGACGACAGCGCGCCCTTCGACCGCTCCCTCGTGGAGTCGTTTTACGGACCCGTGGCCGTCCTCAACGACCGCATCGTCCGCTCCGGCTGGCTCGGTTCCTTCCATGTCGCGGGCTTCGACGCCGCCAACCGCTGGATCTATTCATTTGAGCAGGCGGCGTGGTGGTGGGCCGGCACCGCCACCGGAGGCCGCGCCTCATGGAACCACGACCCCGATCTCGGCTGGATCTGGACCGGCGAAACCGTCTACCCCGATATCTTCTCCCACGAACTCGGCTGGCTCCGCTTCGGCGAAAGCGGAATCGCTTCACGCGCCTTCTACCGCTTCGAAGCACCCGCCGGATGGACGGAAATCCAGCGCGGCGGATAAGAACCACACAACCGGCGGTCGCATTAATCCGGACAAGAGTGCCTTCCGGAGTAAAAAGCCCTTGCTATTCCACACGCGCCCACTCAACTTGCCTGCACTTTTTTGGGGAAATCCAAAGCCAGGCTAAAGTCTTGGCGCGCCGACGGACCGGGGGGTTCCGTCGGCGTTTTCCTTTGATGGGCGGAGTGGACTCCGGAAAAAGCGCCTCCCGACCCAGCAGCGGTCCGTCGCTTCAGCCACGCTTGACCGCGCCGTCCTTCGGCCTAGGTTGCACGTAATCCCGCGCCCGCCGCCGCAGCGCCGTTGCAACCGCCATGACTCTCACCGCTAGCGAATCGCTTTCCTACTGCGCCAGCCGTTTCACCACCGTACGGCGCCCGACCCGCGTCGTCGGCGTGGGCGAGGTGCCCGTGGGCGGAACCCACCCGGTCGTTGTGCAGTCAATGACGACGACACCCACGCAGGACGTGGAGGCCACCGTGGCGCAATGCATCGCCCTCGCCGAAGCCGGGTGTGCAATCGTGCGCGTGACGGCGCAGAACGTCGCCGCCGCGAAGGCGCTGAAGGACATCCGGAAAAAGTTCAGCGCGGCGGGCTTTTCCGCCGTGCCCCTCGTCGCGGACATCCATTTCCTGCCGCAGGCGGCAATGGAGGCCGTGGAGCATGTAGAGAAGGTGCGCATCAACCCCGGCAACTACGCCGACAAGAAGCGGTTCCAGACACACGAGTATTCGGATGGCGAATACAACGCCGAGTTGGAGCGCCTGCACGAGGCCTTCTCCCCCATCGTCCTGCGCGCCAAAGACCTTGGACGCGCCCTGCGCATCGGCACCAACCACGGCTCCCTCAGCGACCGCATCATGAACCGCTTCGGCGATTCGCCGGAAGGCATGTGCGAGAGCGCCCTTGAGTTCATCCGCATCGCCGAGAGCCACGGCTTCCGCGACATCATCCTCTCTATGAAAGCGAGCAACCCCAAGGTGATGATCCATGCCTACCGGCTCGTCGCCGCGCGCATGGACGCCGCCGGGATGCACTACCCCCTTCACCTCGGCGTGACCGAGGCGGGCGACGGCGATGACGCCCGCATCAAGAGCGCCGCCGGCATCGGCGCGTTGCTCTACGACGGCCTCGGCGACACCATCCGCGTCTCCCTCACCGAGGACCCGGTCTACGAAATCCCCGTCGCGCGAGACCTCGCCGACAAAGCCGCGCGGCTGTGGCGGGAGAGCGCGCACCGCACCGCACCCGATCCCGTCGATCCCTACAGCTACACCCGACGCCCCGTCGAAACCGTTTCCCTCGGGCCGGAGTGCGTGATCGCGCCGCTCGAACCGCCGCGCGTCATCCAACCGGTACCTGCCGCCGCCCTCGCCGACCCCGCCGCCCTCGGCACCGGCCTCGCCAACCTCCGCCGCCGCCTCCCCGACACGCCGTTGGAGGGGCTCCTCATCCGCGTCGCCGCCGGCACTTCCGCCGGACACATCGCCGCCCTCGGCGAGTCCGTCCGCAAGCATGTGAATTTCTGCGTGTGGGACGTCTCCGCCCTGCCGCTTCCCGCCGTCGAAGCAGTCGCTGAAAGTACCCGCGCGGGTGACATGCTCCTCTTCGGCGCCCGTGCTGACGAACCCGGCCGCGTCGACCGCATCCTCGCCGTCACGGAGCGCCGCCGCATGTTCGCCGCCCTCGACCTGCCCCCCGAAGACCTCCCGTCCCTCGCCGATGTCCTCGCCCCGCACGCGGAGCGCCTCGTCTTCACCCTTTCCGCCCCTCCGGCCGACGGGGACATCCATCCCCTCGGGGTCTACCGCCAGCTCGCCGAAACCGTCGATAGCCTCGGCCTCCGCGCGCCGCTCTGGATACGCGCCACGGCGGCTAATGCAGTGGACCCGCGCCCATGGTTCGGCGACCAACTCCTCGAGGCCAGCCTCCTCGCCGGCCCGCTCCTCTGCGACGGGCTCGGCGACCTCCTAAGCATCGAGACTGTGGCCGATCCGGCGCAGTCGCTCACCCTCGCCTACAACATCCTCCAGGCCGCGCGGGCGCGCACGACCAAAACCGAATACGTCGCCTGCCCGAGTTGCGGCCGCACATTGTTCGACCTCCAGTCGACCACACAGCGCATACGCGCCGCCACCGGACACCTCAAAGGCGTGACCATCGCCGTCATGGGCTGCATCGTCAACGGACCGGGCGAAATGGCCGACGCCGACTTCGGCTACGTCGGCGGCTCTCCCGGCAAGATCAACCTCTACGTCGGCAAGACCTGCGTGAAATTCCACATCCCCGCCGCCGACGCCGTCGACGAACTCATCAAGCTCATCAAGGAAAACAACCGCTGGACCGATCCCCCGACGGACGGTGCGGCTGACTGAACATTCCGCCGTACCCAAATGGCGGATAAACCGTCGTTGCAAAGGAGTTTCCGCGCAGACAGAGGGCGAGCCGCCCGCTGCACTTTCGAGTCGCCGTGATAACCGTGGTTCGCGTCGATCACGCAACCGCGCCCTCGGGTCGACTCGATCACGGGCATCGGATGGAGTCTTTCAATGCCGTAACGCCGGTGTGCGCCAGGTTCCGGTCGCGTCAACGACGCACGCCGCCGCGCAGGAGGCGCATGCTGTTGAGGCACACGATTACGGTTGAGCCCTCGTGCGCAAGGACGCCGAGGGTAATGGGCACGATCCCGAAGACGGCGGCGGCCACCATGACAACGATGGTACCAAGGGAGATAACGATATTCTGCCGGATGACACGGCGGGCGCGGCGGCTGAGTCGGAAGGCCTCGAAGAAATTCTCGATGCGGTCGTTCATGAGGACGACGTCGCTCTGCTCAAGGGCGGCGTCGCTGCCCCGCGCGCCCATGGCCACGGCGACATCGGCGGCGGCAAGGCACGGAGCGTCGTTCACGCCGTCGCCCACCATGGCGACCCGTTTCCCGCCCGCGGTCAGTCCACGCACGGCCTCGACCTTGCCTTCCGGGCTTAGCCCCGCGCGCACCTCGTCGAGACCGAGCCGCTCCGCCACAGCCTCGGCGCTGCCGACGCGGTCGCCCGTGAGCATTACGGTACGCAGCCCCGCTTCCCGCAGTCGGCGCAACACATCCGCCGACTCGTCGCGCACCATGTCTTCAAGGAGGATCCGCCCGACGAGCGCGCCGTGCAGGAACCACACTTCGGAGAGCCCGGGCGGCGGGTCGGGCAGGTCCCGCGCCCACTCCGCCAGCGGCCCGCCATCGAACAACTCGCGCCGCCCGAGCAGGCACGTGCTCCTACCGACCTCCGCGCGCACGCCTTTGCCCGTGAGGGAACGAAAATCCGCAAATTCACGCGGTTGCAGGTCCTCCGTCTCGCCGTAGCGCTGTATGGCGCGGGCGATGGGATGGCTCGCCCGCCGCTCCAGTGTGAAGGCGATTTCCGCGACATCGCGCTCGCTACCGGGCGGAAAACTCTCCACCGACACCACCCGCAGGTCACCGGTTGTCAGCGTACCCGTTTTGTCGAGCGCCACGACGTCCACCGCGGCGAGTTGCTCGATGGCAGCGCCGCCGCGGAAGAGGATGCCGTGCCGCGCTCCCCACGCAATGGCCGCGAGGATCGCCGAGGGAATGGAGAGAACGAGAGCGCAGGGACTCGCCACGACGAGTAGCGTCATCGCCCGGTAGAAGGCGGAATAGCGCGTCTGCCCCTCCCCTTCGACATTGAGAAACGGTGCCACCCCGAAACCCTGCCACCACACAAAAAACATGAGTGTCGTCACCGCGAGGACGCCGACGGTGTAGCGCGGACCAAATTTATCGGTGAACCGCTGGCTGGGCGCACGGAGGTGCCGCGCCTCCTGAATAAGGCGGATCACCTTCTGCAAGGCGCTCTCACTGGCGGGGCGGATACAACTCGCCTCCACCGCGCCCCACAGGTTGGCTGTTCCGCTGTAGACCTCGTCACCCGTCCGCTTCGAAACCGGATGCGCTTCGCCCGTGAGAGACGACTCATCCGCTGCGCTCTCGCCCGCGAGAACCATGCCGTCGACCGGAAAGGTGTCGCCCGGGCGCACGAGCACGCGGTCGCCCGGCGCAACCTGTTCCACGGGCACGACACGCTCCGCACCGCCGGAATCGACAAGTGTGGCCGTCTTGGGCGCGGCGCGGAAAAGCGCGTGGATCTCCCGCCGCGTGCGGTAGAGGGCGAAATGCTCCAGCGCCCCTGCGAACGAAAATAGAAAGAGGAGCAGCGCCCCTTCGCCGAACGCTCCGATAAAGCTCGCCCCGACCGCCACCGCGAGCATGAGAAAGTGGATGTCGAGTTTGCCCTTCGGCAGATTGGGCAGCGCATCCTTCGCGGCGTCCCAACCACCCGCGGTCATCGCCGCTATGTAGAGCGCGGGCGCAAGCCACGGCGGGCCTGCGCCGCTCACATCCGCCGCAAAGCCCGCAAGGCCGAGAACACCGCACGTCCCCGCGAGCGCGGCGAGGACCCTCCACTCCGCCTCCTCGCCCGCGTCCAGTCCGGCGACCTCGGCGGGCGTCGGCCACGGAATGCGGCGCCACGTCCATAGCGTCGCCACCTCTTCGCAACCGCGTTCCTTCTCGAGCGACACCCTGTCCTCCGTCCGGCGCAACCGCAGGCCCGGCTGCACCGGCACCCCGCCGCCGACCACCCGAGCGGGATCGTCCGCCGCCGCGAGCGTCGCCTCAAGGCACTGGCGCAGGACCGCTTCGTCCACCCGGCCCAGCGTCGCCACGGAGATCTCCGTGCGGGCGTCGTCCCACTCCACCGCCTGCGCGCGCGCCGTCTGCCGCAGAAAATCCGCCAGTGCCGGAATCCAGCGGGCATGGCTGTCCGCCGCGCTGTCGCTTCCTTTATTTTGATTCCGTTTTATCGGTCGCATTACCTCAAACTCGTTTCGACAACAATCCAACACCTTGCGCCGCCTTCATGCAATCCGCAAAAAAAACGGCCTTTGCCCTTGACCGGCCTCCGAAACCGCATCTTTTTCTGCCCTTCGATGAACACAAACCACCCAACCGGAAAGGAGACATGCGCGATGGACGGCGACCCTGGGCCTAGAATCAGGACGTTGCCCGCGCATACCCGCACCGGTTGTCGCGCCGACACGGCGGCACGGGTGGACAACCGGGTTCGCTGACGCCCGCCTTCTCCGGAAGCTGGCACAGAAGACCTCGTTTGACCGCCCGCACCACCGCACCGGGCGAAAACACAACCAAGCGGAAGGCATCGCCCTTCCGCCGTAAAATACAAACGAGGTCAATCAGTGAATAGAGAAACCCTGCGTAATCACATGCGCCGATACCTGGACACCCAGGACGCCGGCGAACTGAAAAAGCTTCTTGGAGAACTCCACCCCTCCGTGATTGCCGAAGCAATGGAGGCGTTCAGCACCTTCGAGGTCAACGCGATGCTCGCGCTTGTCGATGCGCGCCGGCGCGCCGACCTCTTCTCCTTCCTTCCATTCGAGCAACAGCTTGACGTCGCCGCTCTCATGGAAGAGGGGCCGCTCGCCGAGTTGGTCACTGTTCTCTCCCACGACGAACGCGTCGACCTTCTCTCGGAGATGCCGGAGGAACGAAAAGAGGCCGTGCTGCGCAAGCTTGCCCAAAAGGAGCGCGAGGACATCCGCAAGCTCGACCGATACGACGAAGGCACGATCGGCGCGATCATGACGTCCGACTACGCCTCCCTGCCGCGCGGCGTCACCGCGCGCGAGGCCCTCGAGCAGTTGCGCCGCGAGGCACCTGACGCCGAGACAATCTACTACGCCTATGTCCTCGACGAGGAACGACGGCTCGTCGGCGTTGTTTCCCTGAAACAGCTCATCCTCGCCAAGCCCGACGCCGTTGTCGGCGACTTCATGCGCAAACCGGTCATCAGCGTCTTCACGCGCGATCCTGAGGAAACCGCCGTGCGCGAACTGGCCAAAGCCGACCTCCTTGCCCTCCCCGTGCACGACCGCGAGGGCAAAATGGTCGGTATCGTCACCCACGACGACCTCGCCGATGTCGCCGAAGAAGCCAGCACCGAGGACTTCCACCGCATGGCGGCGGCACCCGGCCTGTCCACTCTCGCGATGCGCGACGCGACCATCCCGCAAGTCCTTCTCAAGCGTCTCCCGTGGCTTCTTCTTCTCGTCTTCATCAACATATTCTCCGGGGCCGGAATCGCCTACTTCGAGGACACCATCGAAGCCGTCGTGGCGCTCGTGTTCTTCCTTCCGCTCCTCATCGACAGCGGAGGCAACGCCGGATCACAGGCCGCCACGCTCATGGTGCGCGCACTGGCGACCGGCGACGTCCGCATGCGAGACTGGTTCTCCCTCCTGCGCCGGGAAGTCGGCATCTCCCTTGTCATGGGTGTCGTCATGGGCTGCGCCGTCGCCCTCGTCGCGACCTTCCGTGCACCGGAGGTCATCATGATCGTATCCATGACGATGACCCTCACGGTTCTAACCGGCAGCCTCATCGGCATGCTCCTGCCCTTCATCCTCACGAAGCTCAAACTCGATCCCGCCACGGCGAGCGCCCCGCTGATCACATCGCTTGCTGATATCTGCGGCGTGCTCATCTACTTCAGCATCGCCACATGGTGGCTCGGCCTCGGCGGTTGAGCACAGCAAACCCCCGAAAGATCATCATAAAACAGAACCCACCATGCACACACGCACACACACCGGCAACGGGATACTTTTCGCCGCGCTTGCCGCCGCCCCCTTCGCATACGCCGCTCCTCCGGATTTCACAGCGGATCTCACCGCGACATTCGCCACCCGCTACGTAACGGAAGGCGTCGACAACGATCCGGACAGTTCCGGCTACCTCTTCACCGAGGCCACCGCGACGCTCGACGTCTTTACCTTCGGCGCAATGTACGCGCAGTCACTGCGCGGCAGTTCGTTCAACGAAGTGAATGCCTTCGGCGGGTTCGGCTGGGAGACACTCGGCGTCGCACTCTTCACCGGACTGAACTACCTGGCCTTTCCCGCCACCGGGGACCCCGATGAATGGGAATGGTTTCTTGGATTTGAATACGAAACCGAACCGGAAATCCTTTTCTTCGGTGAAGCCTACTACGGGTTCGACGAGATCAACGGCGGGTTCATCGAAGCGGGCGCGGCCTACGCGGTCGCGGCCGGCGACGGCTTCGAAGTCATTCCCTACGCTCTTCTCGGCACGGATTTCGGATACGTCAGCGACTCACGTCGTCTCCGTGCGAACAACTTCCAGGCTGGGGTCCACGTCGAATACGCCGCCGCGCCCAACGCCGTTCTCTTCGCCGGCGCCCACCACAGCTTCCGCCTCTCCAACCTCCGCCGCGCCGGCGAAGGCGACGTCTCGTGGCTCGAAGCCGGTGTCTCGGTGGCCTTCTGAAAGCTCCGGTCTTGTCCGGGCGCGGGTCCGATCAAAAGTGCGGGGTTGATTTATTGTGGAAGCGGCATCTTGCCGCTTTGACTCGGAATAAGCGGCTGGAAGCCGCTTCCACATACCCCGCGCTCTTAATCACACCCTCCGGGCCCCATTGAGCCACCATTTGCATTGACCCGGCCGGCGGGAACGATTGCGATCCGAAGTCGCTTCGCTGCAATTTGCAGTGAAAATCATTCCCGGACCGGAGAATACACCCCTCAGAATCATCCCAAGAAACATGAGCAAAACCACTCTCGGCATCCAAGGCACCCGTTTCACGATCAATGGGGAACTCGTTTATTCTGAGATTCCCAAGAGCAATCCCATCGCCCACGGATTGCTCATGAACGCCCGCTTCATCCAGGGAGTTTTTGATGATGCGGCCGATCCCTCCCGGTTCATCCGGTGGGGGCGGGACCGTTGGGATCCGGAGGCCAATACGGATGATCTGATCGCGGCACTTCCGGAATGGTATCGCTATGGTTTGCGGGCGTTCACGGTTGGTTTCCAAGGCGGGGGGCCCGTCTATACCATCCCGAACCCCGGGATCGACAACAACCCCTTTGGAGAGGACGGCAAGCGCATCGACCCGAAGTATCTCGCCCGCATGGACCGCCTGATCCGGGCCGCAGACGCCCTTGGAATGGTTGTTATCGTGAGCTACTTTTACAATGGCCAGGCCCAACGGATGCGCGATGGCCGGGCTTTCCGCGACGCCACGATCACCGCATCCCGCTTCCTTAAGGAAAACGGCTACACCAATGTCATGATTGAAGTGGCCAATGAGAATGAAATCGGCCAGTTCCGCACACGGCCCGTGATTTCGAATGAAGAGTCGATGGTTCTCTTGATGGATCTTGCCCGGACCGAGTCCGGCGGGATGCCGGTTGGATGCTCCGGGGGAGGCGGCACCGCGTTCCCGCAAATCGTGAAGGCCAGTGACGTGGTGCTGATCCACGGCAACGGGCTTTCCAGACAGTGCTATTACAATCTCATTCACCGCGTGCAGTCATTGGCGCCCGGCCGCCCCGTCCTCTGCAATGAGGACTCCCATGCCATCGGCCAACTCAAGGTTGCCTACGCAACCGGGACCTCATGGGGATATTACAACAACTTCTCTAAACAGGAACCCCCCACCAACTGGGGCGTGCTGCCAGGCGATGACCAGTTCTTTGCCCACCGCATGGCGGAAGGGATCGGGATTCCCCTCGACCCGGTCCCGGAGGCGGATCAGTTCGTCCTGCAGGGACTGGAACCCGAAACAGAATACCAAGGCAAACGCTGGATCCGCCTCGCCTGCCTCTATCCCGAAGCCGTTGATTTCGTTGAATTCCTTCGCAATGGAAAGCATTACTACACGTGCTATGACGAACCCTTCATGGTGGACTGGCATTGTAATTACAGCCAGGGCGCAGTCGAAACCCAATCCGATGACAATGAATGGAGTGCACGTATCCACTTGCGCTCCGGTGAAATCCTCGAGCGCTCGGCCCCCGTTCCCAGGTGAGCCATTCAGCCGTCCCTTCGGGACTCGTTTTACCGGACCGGTTTTCTTTCCCCCTCAATCCATCTCCCACGATTGGTCGACGGGATCGAAATAGACTTCGATGCCCGGCGGCCGGAATCGCCAGCCGAATCCGGGAAACCAGAGCCATGACCCGGCCTCGAAAACTTCACCGATCCGGAACCAGCCGCGCCCGTCGTGGTAGTTCCAGTCGGGCGTCACTGTGGCGAAAAACAAGCCGGAGGCGTCCGCAAACCAATCTTCGCCGGCCACGGGCTCAATCCATGGAAAAGCGGCGGCAACGGATTCATGCACGAAGCGCGGGCGCAGGCGGTGCGGTTGGTCCATCGTCACGTCCAGAATAGGTTGGCTGCCCGCCTGCATTCTGTCCCAGCCGACGAAGATAAAGCCCGGCTCGGGTCGGGCCTCGACGCGGATCACGGATCCATAGGGAATGTGAGTCCCCAATTGATCGGTATAGGCGGTGCCGAAGGGAGCGGATTCCAAGACCACGGAAGGGCTGGGAATGTAGGTGAAGCGCGCGGACTGGGCGATGTTGCCGCTCGTGTCCGCTTCATCCACCGCGCCGTCGTAGTTCACCTCGACCGCCAGCGTGTATTCTCCCAGCCGCGCTGCCGCCGGCACCGTCCACTCCAATTGGAAGGTGCGGTTGCGGCCCGGGAGCCAGCGGGAGGCATCGACGGATTGATTGCCGAGCGGGACGGCATCCCCGTCGGCATCCGCCGGTTGGAGAAACGCACGCACAGCGAGGTTCACGACCTCCCCCGTCGACATGCCCCCCGCATGGCGCAAGGTCACGTTGCCGCGGAGCCGGTTTTCAGGTCCGTATTTGATGTCCGGATCGCGGACGGCGGCGACCCGGAAGTCCTGGACGGCGAGCATGCGGATCTCCCCTCGGTTCCCGAATATACCCAGCCGGGTCGCGTCCCGCCAGAAAGTGACAAGATCGAAAGGCGGAGATTCGATGGGCCACAGACCTCCGTGGCGCGAGGTGAGAAACGCGACACCGGCCGCGGAGGCGACCAGAGTTCCGTCGCCGATATAATGCCATGCGTCGACAGGAAGGGGAAAGACGATCTCGCGCAGGATTCGGCCGTCTTCGTCGACGAAGGCGAGGGCGCGCTTGTCGTTGCTTCTGTAGAGCAATTCAGAGCCGTCGGAGGTGATGCCGCCGAAGCCACGGTGCTCCAATTGAGGCACGGGTCGATACTCCCGGAAATCGCGTGTGAGCAAACGGGCGGACGGCGGGAGAGTGCTGCCGCTCCCACTCGTATCGCCGACGGTGAGGACGTGGAGCCCCTTCCCCGAATCGACCCTGATGGGGATCTGCGAACCGGTGCGCTCCGGATAGAAGTCCGCCGTCGGGCGGGTATTGCGGAGAAACTCCCAGCTCCGGTCGCTGCGCATTCGAAAGAGATCGCCGGAGAGCGCGAGCAGGTGGATGGTTCCTTCGAAGACAAAAAGAGCCCGCGAAAAACCCACGGCGGCTTCGGGAGCATGCAAATCGACGACAGCGGACGCTGTCACAAGGCTTCCGATCAGCGGATGCGTGCTCGTAAGGTTCCGCAACAGCAGGGGCGTTCCCGAATCGGGAAGGAGGAGTTTCGGAAAGTGCCTTCCTTGCTCCAGCCCGGATGTGAGCGGCGTCCAATCGACACCGTCGGCAGTCCGCTGGAAGGGACCGTCCTGAAGGTGTGTGAGGGAATTGACCGGACGGGCGTAGAGGTACCCGCCGACGGGATAGTAATGGACGGATTCCATCCTTCCGCCGGTCAAACCCGGCAGGTCTTTGACTGTGGAAAGCCGACCTCCGAGGACTCGGAGCGGAATCTCGCCGGAGACGCTCACCCATCCATCCTCGTAATACGCCCGCACAGTGTAGAGACCGATGAACGGTTCCGCCGCCTCCACGGTGAAGCGGGCGTCCCGCGCGCCGCGCGTCGCGACAAGAGCGTCGTCACGCCAAAGCTCGATGCGCACGACCTCCTCCGGCTCCTCCACAGCGGCGTGGACTTCCCAACGCGCGGGTGCTTCCCGCACGAGACCGTCCCCTTCGACGCGTACGCGCAGCGGAGCCGGAAATTCGGCGCCGTCGAGCCGAGCACGTTGGAGAGACCAGCCGTTTCTGATGCGAAAGCCCGCGCCATCACCTGTGGCGCGGGGGTAAGCGTCCCAATCGGTCAGGAACCAGTCGAGCCCGTCGCGCGAGGCAAATGTGGTCTGTGTCCCCGAACCTTCAAGAATTCCACTGGCAAAGAAAAGCTTCGACGCAAGTTCGTCGAACTCGAACAGTGTAACGGTGAAAAAGGCCGTGTTGGAAGTCTCCCACGAGAAACCGTCCGCGGATGAGTAAACCACATTGTTCTTCACAAACACGAAACGCTCACCATTGGACTGCGGTGCCGGGGGGGGACGGCACTCCGGACGGCAAAGATAATTCAAGAACATCCTCCCAAATCCTCGTAGCATCCGGACGACATAAGACCCTGACGCGCCTGTCCCCGTCGCCACTATCAAAAAAAACAGCAACCCACGCGCCGGGCCCCCGCACGACCTGGTCCGGCGTAAACGGGAGGTCCTCATGCACTTCCCAGTCTATTCCGTCGGCGGATAGCCAGAGAGGCTCGCCGTCCGCAACCGGCGGAGGAAAGGTCTCGCGGGCGATGAAGCCTGTTCCCCTCCTCCCCCAATAATAGATGGGCTCTTCAAAACCCGCGTCCATACGGTAGCTCAGGCGCGCGTCCGCATCAAGGCGAAAGACCCGGGTATCATCTCCCCATTGAGGGACAAAAACCGCTTCGCGCCCGTTGCTTCCCACAAAGTGAAGACCGAGCTCCGGCGTCTCGACGCGATGGTGTCGTCCGGAACTGTCGACACGGAAAATCCCGTGATCCGTGTGGTGGCGGAATACGGTGTTGCCGAGGGAAAAGAGCGTGCTGCCTGAAAGTGTGGGGACACTTTCCCTCCCGCTTCCCGGAAACAGCGTCCAATGCGAACCGTCGGTGAATTCCTCGAGAACGAGGACATCCGTCCCGCTCTCTTCCTTCCATGAAAGTGAACGCTCGTTGTCATACCATGTGAAGAGGGGCCGTCTGCGGTCGTTTGAGAAGTTGCCGGAGACGGGATGGAGTTCACCTGAGTGAAAGTCGACCCTCCATCCCCCGAAGTCCCGGGCGACGACGCATCCGCCGGGGAAAATTGCGCGGAGATCATTCGCGACCCATGCATCCAGAATGTTCCTCTCCGAGTCGAGAATCTCCCAGTCGCCGCCGGGGCGCCGCAGATAGAGACGCTCGCCGGACGCGGATGAGGCCAGCACCTTGCCAACGACCCATCCGGTCTCGCCGTCCTCATGGATGGGGAGGATCGGCGGTCCCGGCGCTTCCGCCCATGCCACCCCGTCGCCCGATTTCCAGAGTCCCGCAGATGTGGAACCGGTCCAGAATGCACCCGCACCGGAGGTTATCCGTGAAAAAGGGACGCTGTCCGGCGGCTCCGCTGCGGACATCTCACCGCTTGCCAGATCGATGAGGAGATAGGGGCGTTCGCCCAAGGCCTGCACCAGCAAATGCCCGTTGCCCTTGACGATGGAGTAATTGTCGACAACCGGCAGACCGGTTTCCACCCATGGCTCGAGCCCGGCCAGTGAGTCACCGCGGAAAAGCCGCCGGTCGCGGTCGAGGAGAAAATACTCGCCGCCAAGATAGGCAAACGCCCGCCCTCCGCGGGGGAGAGGCTCCCAGGAAAACAGGTCGCGGCTGACAAGCAATTGTCCCGGAGCCGTGGCCAGATAATAGTCCCCCTCCCGCCGCGAGACCTTTACGGACGTCTGCAGGACGGTTTCCCACGCGTCTTCCGATACGGGTCCGAAGCCGACCGGAATGACCTTTGAATCGACGGAGCCGTAAGGATTGGAAGCCCGCAGAAAATACTCGCCCGCGTCCTCCGGGCGACCGGAGGGAATCACCAGCTCCGGCGATGTCGCACCGGAAATCGGTTCACCGTTGAAGAACCACTGAAAGTCTACCTCGACCGCACTTTCGACTTCCACTAAAAGACGCAATTCACCTCCCGGGACGAATGAAGCCGCTCGCGGCATACGCACTATAGACGGCGGACGACGGTCCAATAAAATCTCCGCCGGCGCACTCAACGCTACTCCGAACACGTCCGTCACACGGGCTTGGTAAGTGCCTTCCTCATGACCGGTGAACGCGTAGATGCTGTAGTGGAAGTTCGTCGCTCCCGGAATCGGCTCGCCGTTGCGCAGCCACTGCACGGTGGTGCCGGCCGATGAAACGGCCTCGACAACAAGTGTCGCGGCGACGCGGGGCAGCAATAGGGCGGACTCCGGCGAACGGGTGATCTCCGGCGGGCGTCCCGGTCCCGGCGCGAGGGCATGACCGAGATCAAGGACGCCTTCCGAACGCGACTGTCCGGCCAAGGCGCTCGAAAAGCGCACTCGGTCGACAATGCGCGAGCGCACCGCGGACATCGGGTCATTCGGGTATTCCGCGACGACGAGGGCAAGCGCACCCGTCACAAGGGCGGTCGAAAAGGATGTCCCGCTTCGGCTGGGAAAACGACCGTTCGGCTCAATCGAAAAAATCCCGCTCCCCGGTGCGAAGAGATCGACGGAATTCCGCCCGAAATTGCTGAATCCGGCCTTGCCTCGCTCCGGATCACCCGCACCCACACTAATGATGTTATCCGAGTCGTGCGCGGCCGGGTACACCGGCGCGCTGGGGCAATAGGCACCGTCGTTTGCGGCTGCGGCGACCACCCAAATACCCGCATCTTCAAGGGCACGCAACCGCGCCAGCACACCTTCGCTGAAACCCGGCCCACCGTAGCTGGCGTTCACGATGCGCGCTCCCGAGACCCGGGCGTAATCAAGCGCGCGGATTTCATCGGAGGTCGTTCCGACACCGTTGTGATCAAGAAAGCGGACCGGCAGCAATGTCACGTCCCATGCCACCCCTGTCCCCCAGAGCCCGTTGTCGCCTTCCGCCCCGATCAGGCCCGCGACATGAGTGCCGTGGCCTGCGGGATCGGAGGGATCGTTGTTTCCATCCACGAAATCCCAGCCGAAAACGTCGTCGATGAATCCATTGCCGTCGTTATCCACTCCGGTCCCGGGGATTTCACCGGGGCGCGCCCGCACACGGTTCACCAAGTCCGGGTGGGTGCGTTCAACGCCAGTATCGAGAACGGCAACGACAATCTCCCGCGCGTCGGTGCGCACGGCCCATCCCTCCGGCGCGAAAATCACATCAAAATGGCGCTGCAGGGTGTGGTAAAGTGGATCGTTTGGCACGGACGCCGTGCGCACGATCCAATCCGGTTCGACCACGGCGGCACCCCGCAGGTGTTCCGCAAGCACCGTGCGGTGGGAAGCGTGGGCCTCTGCCGAGGTCTCCGACCACCCGACGAGGTAAGTACCGACGGCAAGGGTGTGGACGAACCTGCCCGGCTCCCCGGATGCCCACGCGTCCAAAAGACCGGAAACGTCGCCGTCACGTTCCGTAATGACGAGGTGGTTGGCCACCTTGTGCACCGTGCGTCCGTTCACTTCTCTCGAAAGCACCGCCGGATAGGCAAAGTCCTCCCAAATCTCTTCCTGCAGTTCGTTGTCCCTGCCGACTGCTTCGCCATGCGCAGTCCCGCCGGGAGGAGCTTCCGGATCCGGCCCGTCAACCGTTCCGAGGCGTTCCCGTGTATCGGGCGCGGGCACTGTTCTCTCCACCGGAGCGACCTCTTCCCGCCCGGGCATCGCCGTGTCCGCCCCTTTCCACAAAGCAAAGAGCATCAGCACCCCGACTGCGGCGAGGATTGAAACGGCAATGAAACGCGATTTTGAGTTACGAATGACAGAGGCCATAAAAAACCACCCTACCTCTTCGGCTTCCACAGCGGCAGATCGTCGCGACCGCGCTTGATGTCCGAGTTTCCGGATATTGATCTTCAATCGTATAGTCAGACGCGCGGAGGCTACAGCAAGATATTTCGGTGATAGGCCAAACGATTTGTTAAGCGGCTCCGACCCACCCGCGCCCGGCGTTCAAGGCATTCACAGGAGAATTTAGCCACAGGAGCCGCGTGCTTTAGCCGCGGTCATGCGGTTGGCGGCACGAAGGAGGCGCGCGGACGTCACAATCCTACCCAGCGTTGCGATGCGCCCGCGTCTGAAGAACGCGGCTCCTCTACGTCCACAGCAAGATCACCGACCTTTTACATTCGATTCGGTGCCGACGCTCTTCACCCCAATGGCGCTCGGATAAGCCCGTAAGCAAAGAGCGGAGCAACCGTTTTATGCGGTCCAAGCTTATCCGGGTGCCGTTGACCCCTCACGCCGCCGCCGGGATGCGCTCGCTGAGGTAGGCGGTGGCGATGGCGAAGTAGATGAGCACGCCGGCGATGTCGCAGAGGGAGGTGACGAGGGGGGCGCTGGCGGTGGCGGGGTCCATTTTGAGGCGGTTGAGAATGAACGGCAGGAGCATGCCGATGAGGCTGCCCACCATGACGATGGAGATCATGGTAGCGGCGACGACGACGGCGACCCCCTGATCGGCGCGGAAGACGCCGATGGCGGCGATGAGCACGCCCATCATCACTCCCATGATAAGCGAGGTGAGGAATTCACGCCGCAGGAGGCGGAACCAGTCGCGCGGCTGCACATCGCCGATGGCGATGGCGCGCACCATGAGCGTGGCGGACTGCGATCCCGCGTTGCCCCCGCTGGCGATGAGGAGCGGCAGGAAAAACACCAACGCGACAACGGCTTCGATGGTGGCTTCGTAGAAGGCGATGCCCGCTCCGGAAAATAGATTCACAAAGACGAGGACCATGAGCCACGGCAGGCGCATGCGGATGAGTTGGAAGGGGTTGGCGAGACTGAGGTTGACGGTCCCGTCGCCGCCGGTCCCCCCCATGCGGTGGAAGTCCTCGGTACTCTCTTCCTCGGCGACGTCCTGGATGTCGTCGTAGGTGACGATGCCGACCATACGGTCCTCGCGGTCGAGGACGGGCAGGGCAATGAGGTCCGTGCGCTGGAGGACGCGAACGGCCTCTTCCTGCGGATCGCGCGTGTGCAAGACGATGGGGTCGCGCGTCATGATATCCGCGATACGCCGGTCGGACGGGGTGGTGATCAGCCGTTTGAGGGTGATGACACCAAGGAGATGCCGGTTGGGGTCGAGAACGTAGGCGTAGTAGATGGTCTCCGAATCGGCGGCGCGGCGGCGCAGGCTGTCGATGGCCTGCTCGACCGTCAGGTTCGGGTCGAGGGCGGCGAAGTCGGACGTCATGATCGCCCCGATTTCGCCCTCCTCGTAGGCTTCCAGTTTGCGGATGTCTTCCTGTTCGCGGAGATCGAGCTTGTGGATGATAGCCTCTTTGAGGGCGTCGGGCAGCTCGGCGACGAGGTCGGCCCGCTCGTCGTGGGAGAGGTGGGTGACGAGACGCACGACGTCGCGTTGCGTCAGCTCGCTGATGACCTCGACCTGCACTTCCAGCGGAAGAAAGCTGAAAATTTCCGCTTGGTCGCGGATGGCGACCTGCGTGAGCGCGCTCATGAGCTGGTAGCGCGGCAACTGCATGAGCGCCTCGGCGGCCTCCGACGGGTGGACGTGTTCGAGTGCCTTTTTCACCTCGCCGGGTTTCTGCTGGTTGAGCATGGCGCGGAGACGGTGCGGCAGACTCTTGCTCTTTACTTTTCGCATGGCTTTGAAAGGGACACAGAGGATTCGCGGCGGCCCGGACCGCGCGGACGGGCGTCGCGCCGCGGAACCGGGGCTGGAACGATACGCATGCCCGGTGAGTCCGCCGCTGTCAATCGACCGGATAGCCCAATGCGGTTGACGCCGCCGGATGACATGCAAGGCTGGCGCCAACATGAGAATACGACTGCCTGACGGCCAAATCATTGATATCCCCATCCTGCGCTACCTCTGGGTGCCTTTTGCGGCGCTTGCCCTGCTCGCGGTGAGCACGAGCGTCTACCAAGTCGACGCCAACGAGGAAGGTCTCGTCCTGCGCTTCGGCCGCCACATCGAGACGGTCGGTCCCGGCCTCCAGTTCAAGCTGCCCTACCCGATTGACTCAGTCATCAAGGTGCCGACGCGCCGGGTCGACGTCGAGCAGTTCGGCTACCGCACCCGCGACGGCGTGCGCTCCTCCATCATGGAAGAGGAGGCGTCGATGCTTACCGGCGACCTCAACATTGTCCTCGCCGGATTCGACGTGCAGTTCTCCCGTGAACAGCCCGACGACTTCGCCTTTAACGTGCACAATCCGGTCGACACCCTGCGCGACATCTCGCAGTCGGTCATGCGTGAGATTATGGGCGACCGCGCGAGCATCCCCATCCTCACGATCGGCCGCAGCGAGATCCAGCTGCGCGCCCGGCAGATCATTCAGGACTACGTCGACCGTTTCGACATGGGCATCCGCATCAACGAGGTGAACCTCATTTTCACCAGTCCGCCCCAGCAGGTACAGGGGGCCTTCAACGACCTCAACAAGGCCGAGCAGGACGCCGTGCGCTTCCTCGAGGAAGCCTCGCGGGAGTACCAGGAGCGCGTCCCGCGGGCGCGCGGTCAGGCGGAGCGCGTGGTTCTCGAGGCCGAGGGCTTTCTCGAACGCCGGGTGCGCACCGCCCGCGGCGAAGCCGACCGCTTCACCACCATGCTCGAGGCCTACAGCCAGGCCCCGGAGATCACCCGCAACCGCCTCTATCTTGAAAAGATGGAGCAGCAGTTGCCCCGGATTCAGGAAGTCATCGTCGTCGACGAAGACCTCCGGTCCATCCTGCCCCTTCTCAACCTCGGAGGAAGCCACCAATGAGCAACGTCATCCGCATCGACCGCCGCCCCCGCCGCGGCAACGTCTCGCCGGCCATCATTGGTCTGCTCGTCCTCATCATCGTCTTCGGCGTCCTCGCCAAGTTCTGCGTCTACACCGTCTCGGAGTGGGAACAGGCCATCATCCTCCAGTTCGGTGAGGTGCGCGGCGACCCCGTGACCGAGGCCGGTCTGCACTTCAAAATGCCCTACCAGACAGTCGAGCGGTTCGAACGCCGCCTCCTGCGCTGGGACGGCAGCCAGACGACCGCCATCACACGCGACCGCCGCACCGTCCACATCGACGTGACGGCGCGCTGGCGCATCGCCGACGCCCGCCGCTTCCGCGAGACGATCCGCAGCACCGACCAAGCGGAGCGCCGCCTCAACGGCATTCTCGAAGGCGCCGTCAAAGACGAGATCGCCAAGTTCAACCTCTACGAGGTCGTCCGCAGCTCCAACCGCATCCTCGAAGCCGATGAGGATATGGAACTCTCCTTTGATATCGACGACGAGGAGGTCGACGACATCGACGCCGACGCCCTGCGCACCCTCGGCAGCGTCCTTCCCCGCCTCGCCGTGGGCCGCGACGACGAATACGAGGCCGGTCGGCCCATCGTCTTGCAAAACATGCTCACGGAAGCGCGGCGGCGGCTCGCCCAAGTCAACCTCGGCATCGAACTCGAGGACATCCTCGTGAAGCAGCTCAGCTACATCCGCGAGATCGAGTCCAACGTCTACGCGCAGATGAACGCCGAGCTGCAGAAAATCGCGGCGGGCTTCCGCTCCACCGGCCGGCAGCGCGCCGAGCAGCGCCTCGGCGAAATGGAGCGCGAACTCGCCATCATCGAGAGCAGCGCGGTGGAACGGGCGCAGCGCATCCGCGGCCAGGCCGAGGCGGACTCCACCAAGATATACGCCGACGCCTTCAACGCCGATCCGGATTTCTTCCTCCTCCTGCGGCGGCTCGAAGTCTACGAAAAGGCGCTCGGCTCCAACACCCGCCTCATCATGGGCACGGACAGCCCGCTCTACCAACTACTCAAGCGCCTTGAACCCGGCAGCGCTCCCGCCGAGTAACACCCATGAACACAATCCGGGAGGCCGCCGCGGCGGACCCCGCCGCCCCGCGCGTCCTCCACTGGGGACGCACCCGCTATGCCGACGCCCTCGCCCGGCAGCGAGCGCTCGTCGCCCAGCGCAAGGCCGGGGCTGCGCCCGACACCCTCGTCTTCACCGAGCACGATCCGGTCTACACCGTCGGCGTGCGCCCGGGGGCGGACCGTCACCTCGTATGGGACGAAGCCGCCCTGCGCGCCGCCGGCATCGAAGTCGCGCGCACCAACCGCGGGGGCGACATCACCTACCACGGCCCCGGGCAGATCGTGGGCTACCCCGTCGTCAGCCTGCGGGAGCGACGCGACCTCCACGCCTACCTCCGCCTCCTCGAGCAGGTCCTCATCGACGCCGTCGCCGCGTTCGGCATCCCCGCCGCGCGCCGCGAGGGCAAAACCGGCATCTGGACCGGCACCCGCAAAATCGCCGCCATCGGCGTCGCCGTCTCCTCATGGATCACCTACCACGGCTTCGCCCTCAACCTCGACCCCGACCTCGCCCACTTCGGCGGCATCGTCCCCTGCGGCATCACCGACGGCACCGTCACCTCCATGGCCGCCGAACTCCGCGCCGCCCCCGACCCCGCCGACGTCAAAACCGCCCTCGCCCAAGCCTTTACCGGGCGCTTCGCGGAGTTCCGCGCCGGGGCCGCGCGGTTGGAATAGGGGCTCCGGGCACAATGTTGCGCAACCAAGGCGGCGAAGGATCACCGCCCTTCGGCATTGCTCAGGGCCTTGAGCCGGTCGAAAGGCATTCCGGGGCTGCGGCCCCGGACTGCGCGGGGGTTGCCTTACCGCGGGGAAAGTGGCAGGTTGCCCGCATGGACTCAAAGCGCACGCTCCACCGCCTCCGTTTTCACCTGCCGGCCGTTCTTGCCGTCCCGGCACTGCTGTTCGCCGCCTGCGGCGGGCCCGACGAGAGCGAGGCTCCTGCAGACGGTGCCGCTTCCGCGGATGGCTTCGGACCACCTGTGCTGCGTGTGGCGGCCGCCTACAACGACGAGGAAATCCAGATCCGCTTCGAATTCCCCACCGACAATCCGGTCTGGTACCACCAATACTGGGTTTACGACGGCGACGAGTGGGTGCGACACGGTTCCGGTGCCGACGGTCCCGACGAACACGGCCTCTACGAAGACCGCATTTCCATGCTGCTCGACGACGGCTCGGTGGAGCATTTCGGCGAAGCCGGGGGCTTTGTCACGGTCCACCACGGCATGCGTTCGCTCCCCTCGGAAGCCGATCCGGACGAGGTGCGCGCCCACCCGCACCTCGGTGAACGCCTCGGCGAAAGCGATGTGCGCAAGTTCATATCGGCCTCGCGCTACGGCGAACCCGGGGAAGACCACTGGAAGCAGGTGCGCGAACCCGAAGATCTCGAGCAACTCCGTGCCGACGGTGTTTTCCTCGATCTCTGGCAATGGCGGGCGCACCGCTCGCATCCGGTGGGCTACGCGGACAACGGCTACGTCCTCGACTACCGCCTTTCATCGGCGGGCACCGGCCCCTACACAACCAATGCGCTCGACGAAGAGGGCCATCCGGCGTGGATGTTCGATCCGGCCGTGGCCGGATTCCGTGCCCTGCGCTTCGAAGCTTTGAAAGACCGCGAATACGGTCAGGACGACCTCTTTTACCTGACCGAAGCACACGCCGCTCCCTTCGATCCGGACCTCGACTGGCAGGCGGGCGACGCCATCCCGCAGCGGTTCTTGCGCGAACCTTCGGGCAGCCGCGGCGCCATCCGCGCCGACGGCGACTACCGCGACGGCGCATGGCGCATCCGCCTCACCCGCTCACTCGCCAGTCCGGACCCTCTCGACAGCAAGGAGCTGCGTCCCGGCGGAGAATACACGGTGGCCTTCGCCGTTCACTCCGGCGGTGTCGGCGCCCGCCACCACTACGTCTCACAGCCGGTCACCCTCTCCCTCGGCGACCATCCCGAGGCGGAAATCCGCGCCGTCCGCGCTCCCGGAGGCACGGCCCTCGACGAGACCGACGCCGGGTGGACCGAGATCCCGCTCTTTATGCCCGGAACCGCCTCATGGGACCAGATGCACGGGCACTACGAGTAATAGAGTCTTCGGGGAGCTGTAAGCCGGATTCTGTGCCGCCTTGCGGCGGCGGCGCCCATTTATCTACCCCGCTTGCGCGGAGTCCCGCTCGCGCGGGTGCGGCCTACCCGGGACCATCGGACGGGCCGCCCGGTCCCCTATTCGGCCTTGCACCGGATTGGGTTTACCCTGCCCCCTCGATTGCTCTCGGGGCGGTGGGCTCTTACCCCACCATTTCACCCTTACCCCGCGACGGGCGCGGGGCGGTATATTTTCTGTGGCACTTTCCGTCGAACGGCCTTGAAGCCGCCCGCCCCCGCTTTCACGGGGAATCCCGCCCTGTGGTGTCCGGACTTTCCTCGACGCTGCCGAAACAACGCCGCGGACGCCCGCTCCCCGAAGACTGATCCGCAATGTCGCGCACATTCACGGACGTGACAAGCCGGTAATCGCGCACAGCAATGCAAGGCGAACCGGCCCGGCCGTAGCCGACTGCCATCCTGGCGGTCGACCGAGGGTGCGCGAAGGCCCGCAACCTTTGCGATCCCTCGCCCAAACCAACCGCCGCCACCGGTAGTCGGACTGATTTCCTATCCGCCATAGCCCACAGAGCGACGGCAGGATCGCCCGACACGAAACCTCTGCCACCCCGCCGCCAACCGGGGGCTGAAGCACCCCGGCTACGCCAATCAACCGCCCTCGGGGTCGGGCTGATTTATCGCCCGACACGAAGCGCCCGAGGTCCCACGACAACCCGCCACCTGCCATCGACGCCGCACGCGCCCGCACTCCGGAACGCCCCACCCCGCCGCCAACCGGGGGCTGAAGCACCCCGGCTACGCCAAGCGCCGCCCTCGGTAGTCGGGCTGATTTATCGCCCGACACGAAGCGCCCGAGGTCCCGCGACAACCCGCCACCTGCCATCGACGCCCCACGCGCCCGCACTCCGGAACTCCGCCAACCCGCCGCCAACCGGGGGCTGAAGCACCCCGGCTACGCCAATCAACCGCCCTCGGTAGTCGGGCTGATTTATCGCCCGACACGAAGCGCCCGAGGTCCCGCGACAACCCGCCACCTGCCATCGACGCCCCACGCGCCCGCACTCCGGAACGCCCCAACCGCCGCCAACCGGGGGCTGAAGCACCCCGGCTACGCCAAGCAACCGCCCTCGGTAGTCGGGCTGATTTATCGCCCGACAGGATACGGCCGGGATCCTGCAACAACCCTCCGATCCCGCCGACGCCCTACGCTCCAGCAGATCCGATGGGCCCCAACCGCCGCCAACCGGGGGCTAAAGCACCCCGGCTACGCCAAGCAACCGCCCTCGGTAGTCGGGCTGATTTATCGCCCGACAGGATACGGCCGGGATCCTGCAACAACCCTCCGATCCCGCCGACGCCCTACGCTCCAGCAGATCCGATGGGCCCCAGCCCGCCGCCAACCGGGGGCTAAAGCACCCCGGCTACGCCAAGCGCCGACGCCCTCGGTAGTCGGGCTGATTTATCGCCCGACAGGATACGAACGGGACCGCGCGACAACCCGCCCGCCACACGCCGCTCTTCAGGCTCCGCAGGCACTTGCAAGCAACCCTACCGCCTTCGGGTGCTGCGTCTGCGTGGCTTGGTCTGACGACCACCTCACCAATGCCTCAGCACGTCATAGGTGTCGAACACCCCATCTTTGGAGAGGATACCCAGACGCCGCTGCATTGCCTGGGCGATGAGCACGCGGTCAAAGGGGTCGCGGTGGTGCAGGGGGAGATCTTCCAGTTTCCGGCAGTCCGTTGACTCAAGGTCCAACCGGATCACACCGACCCGTTTCAACTCCCGCGGCAGGAGCAGATCCCAGTCGTCCTCAATGAAAAAATCGAACCCCTTGGCGGATCGTTTGAGCGCCACCTCAAGGAAACTCACCGTCGAATAATAAACGGGCAGCTCGCCCTCAATGTCGGCGGTCGCCGCCGCCGACAGCCGACTGTCTCCATACAGTATCCAGAGCATCGCATGCGTGTCCAGCAGCCACCCGTTGACGACGGTAGGCGTCATGCTTTCCCGACACCGAAGTCATCCGCGAACACTTCGTTTGCGGAGGCTGCGTCAAAACCCCGGCCCATTTGGAAAGGCCGCCCGGCCAGTCCCCCGATGCGCGCCACCTTCGGACCTGCCGCCGGAACCATCCGCGCCACCGGCTTCTTGTGCCGCGCCACCACCACTTCGCCGCCCGACTCCACAGTCGCCAGCAACTCCGAAAACTTTGCCTTCGCTTCATGCACGCTTACTTGCATACCAAGAAATCTGGTCATCCTGACCCATTTGTCAACTCCCCGGGACGCACACGTCGGTTCGGGGAGGGGCTTTCGGGACAGTTGTCTATGGGCTCACGATAGCCAAACCCAA
>JAFIGH010000161.1 GCA_020831525.1 Opitutales bacterium | reverse complement strand
CTCAACCCCCAGCCTCAACTTCCCCGGGATGAAAAGATCCAGTTCGACCCCTCCAGGGCCGTCATCGGATTGGCCATCAACTCGGCCACGAAAGGATCCTCCAGATCAAAGTAGTGGGTGGATTCCATCGGCACAAACTCGCGCGCCAAGGTGGTCTTTCCCGTTTGCCGCGCTCACAAAAGGGCCACGATAGGACTCCGCTTCAGTGCCTGAAGAACGCGTTTCCGATAGCCGTTCCGTTCGATCATCATCTATGAAATCTTGCAATCTTGTTGCAAGATTTCAAGAAAAATTCGGGCGGGCGCGGGAAAGCATCGGAAACGGGCTCGTCGGTTTCACAGAGGGAGCTGGCCAGTCCGCTGGAGGGAAACGCCCCGTCGTTTCCGAACCCAAAGCCCGGGAAATCAGCCATGGTCAACTCATGAGTTCCGATCAGGGTTAGACCGTGGGAGACGAAGGGCAGGAAGTCGGCGCGGTTGTTCGTGGCGAGGCGGGCCCCGGCTACGGTGGCAGTGGCGGCGATCATGGCGTCCACGCGAAGGGAACGTCTTCTTTGCACGGCATTCAGCGACGGCAGCCACACCCGGCAGCGCCGCTGCCCCCACAACTCATCCACCTCCACCACCTTTCCCGGCGCGCGGTGCGTGCGGGACCATATTCACGCGTTGGGAGGCGGCTCGGGCATCAGACGAAAAGAGAACCGTGAATGGACGCGAATAGTCGCGAATGGATTTTGAAATGAGAAAGGAGCGAGCCGGATCGAAGGTCGAAACGACAGGCGGCGCTACAGAGACCATATACAGAACAGAGTTCGCGTTCACTTGCGTTCATATGCGGTTCCTTCCCGATAGGCTGGAGTCATTAAGCATGCAAGTGCTGGATGTCCATCCTTCACGCATTGGCGGGAGAGGCCGCCGCCTCAATGGCAGCGATCAGCTTATCGACTTCCGTGGACGGATTGGCGGGTTTTGGCGTTCTCGCCTCGTCGTGATGGATCCTGATCTTTTCGGCACGCACGCAGGCCGTCTTCAATTCCGCAAGCAGGGGCGGAATCAGCGCGGCCGAATCCCTCGCGTCCTTCGCGTAGGCGCAATCGAGCGCACGCTCCAGTTTTGGTTTCACATCCGCAAACGTCGCCATCGGCGCCGTGGTGTAATCGAGGTGGAGGAGCAGCCAGAACTCGAAGCACGGGGTGCTCTCGGCCACTTTCACACCCTTGGCGGCGGCGAAGGCGACGCCATCGTGGTAGCGTCCCTGTGCGACCGGCATCTCTGTGTCGAAGACGATCCAAAGCTCGTCGAAGTCAGAAGCCTCGGACAGCGCCAAGGTGCCCTTCCTGGCATTCTTTCGCCGCTCTTTCCGCTGCTTCACGGCCGATTCAGCCAATCGTCGCGGGTCTCCCTTTCCTGAGCCAACGACCTCGATTTCCACGGTGGGCAAAATTAGCTTTCTCTTCACCGCATCGAAGTAAACCGGCTCCGTCACCTCCCCCTCAGTCACGATCAGGATCGCTTTCGCGGGTGGCTTGCTGCCGCGGGGCCGGCGGAACGAGCGAGGATCCGTGTCGATCTTCTTGCTCCACTTCCTACTCCCCATGCGGCGCCTCCTTCCCCAGAAGACCGTCAGGAATGAACGGCACCGCACCGTAGCGGCCGGCAAGGTATCCGCGGACAAGGGATTCTCCTTTACGCGGCCGGTAGTCCGTGAGGGGGTAGAGGTGCGTGGCTCCTTCTTCGTCCTTGTCCGCAAACCAGATTTGATCCCTGCGCAGCACCGAGGGATCCAGCAGCAGCGGGTTGTGCGTGGTGAAGACAAGCTGCCCGCCATTCCGGTTCCTCTCTGGACCGAAGACAAGTCGCAGCAATTCAACCACCATCAGCGGGTGCATGCTCGACTCAATTTCGTCGACGCCCACCACGTAGCCCCTTTCAAGCGTGTCCAGCCATGGACCCGCGAGAGCGAAGAGCTTTTGCGTTCCCGAGGACTCGTCTTCCCACGGGAGGGGAAACTCCTTTCCGTCGACGCCGACGTGCCCCAGCACGACTTCAAGGCGCTTCTTGTTCATTAGCGCGGTGGCGAGGTCATCCGGAATCCCCTCCGGAAGCTCTTCCCGGCGGATCTCGTGCGCGCGGGTTTGCACGGAGAGAACGCCGAAGTCCCCTTGTTTCAGCAAAGACACCACACGGTTTCGTTCATTCGCCCCCTTCGCGATATAGTCCGCCGTGAAACCCGGAGACAACATGGGAAAATCCGCATTGAGGCGCAGAAACCGGAGCCTTTGCTTGAACCACCGGTATACTGGAGCGATTTGCTCGTTGTTCCACTTGGCCGCCGTGGAGAGAAAGAGCGCGTTCTGCCGCGTGTAGCCGACAATGTTGGCGTCCCGCTTGAAACCCGTCGGGCGCTTGGGGCTCCACTCGTAGGCTTCCGCCGCTTCGTCCCAGGATCGCTCATACCAAACCCGCTCCACGCCCTCGGGAAAGGCCGAAAGGCTCTCGTAGAGGACCCGTCGCCGGTCCACGATCAACGCAAAGTGGTAGCGCACGCCATCCACGACAAAGCGCAAGGCAAACTCGGACGGTTGCCCGGGGGACTCCGGGCACAGGAGGAAGGGCTCCACACCCGTTTCATCGCCTTCATCCAATTCCGTCGCGGAATTCTCCACAAAGTGTCCCAAAAACATCAGCGCCTGCAGCACATTGGTCTTCCCCGCGGCATTCGCCCCGTAGATGCCCACCGCCTTCAGCAGCTTCAGCCCGTCCAGACCGGGAAGCCGGGGATCAATCAAGTTTTCCGGTAGTTCCTTGTGGTAGTTGCTTGCGACAAAGCTGAGCCGTTGCTCTTCCTTGAACGAACGGAAGTTTTTGACTGTGAAATCAATGATCACGGTTTCAAAATGCCCGAGATTGCAGGCGGGTCAAGATTCTCGACAAAAATCTGCGGAAATCCGCAATCTCTTGCGTTCTCCATGGGGTTGAACAGGATAAGGCCTTCGTCTCAGAATAGTAGCTCACTCATCGGAGAATGATGGGAACCGCAAATCAACGCCAATGGACATGAATGATCTATGGCCGATGCGGCGGTCTGGTTTTGACGGATCGAACCGGGCACGTCTTCGACCGCAAAAGCCCGGCGGCACATGCCTTTTCCTCTTAAAATTCGTGTTCATTCGCGTCCATTCGCGGTTCAAATGCCTGCCTCACCCCTGCGCCCGCAGCTCCGCCATGTCGTGCATCATCTGGAGTTGTTCGTCCTCTTCAATGACGATTTCCGGTCGGAGCTCGTAGAGCACGACCAAGTAATCCTGAGGATGTGACACATGGATGCTCCGGAAACCGACGGCGAGAAAGGCCGGGGCGCCGGCCACCCGTGTGAGCCAACTATTTGTATGGACATGCCATACGAATGTATGCCATGAAGATACACAATGAATGCCCTCGAGACGCTTTTTCCCAAAGTGCGGGCGGAGTTGCTGCGGCTGCTCTTTGCCGATCCGGAGCGGACCTTGCACCTGCGGGAGATCGCGCGTTTGTCGGGCCTGGCCATCGGCACGGTGCAGGGAGAGGTGGGGCGTCTGTGCGCGGCGGAGCTATTGTTGCAGCGGCGGGACGGCAACCGGCTCTACTTCCGGGCGAACCGGGAACACCCGTTGTTTCCGGAGTTGCGGGGCATCGCGCTCAAAACAAGCGGCCTGCGGGCCCAACTGACGGCTGCGCTCGACGGATTGGCCGGGGTGGAACTGGCCTTTGTCTACGGCTCCTTCGCCGCAGGCACGGCGGAGACCGGCAGCGACATCGACCTCATGGTCATTGGCAAGGTTGGTCTGCGGAAACTGGCTCCGCGCCTGCGCGAGGCGGCGGAAACCCTTGGCCGGGAAGTCAACCCGCACGTGATCGCTCCAGCTTCCTGGGTGGCCAAACGCGATGCGGGCGACGCTTACGTGCGGCGTGTGATAGAGGAACCGAAGATATGGATCAAGGGCAGCGACGATGAGCTTGCGCGATTGGCATAACGCCGGGTGGCTGCGGCAACATCACCCCGAATTGCGCGATACCTGAACCAGCGTCATGCCCAAGATCAAAGAATTCATCGAACCTACCCACGAAAGCAGCCCCCCGTTACCGAAACAACCGCCCCATTCCCATGCCGACGCCGGCCCTCCCACGGCCGCAACACCCCGTGGCGTGCGGCGTGCGAGCTTGCCTCGCGCCCGGAGGGCACCCCGAAGGCTGTTCCCTCTCTTGTACACCTGCGAGAGCCTTGCCATGGATCGATCCAGCACACGCGCCGTGCCGCTCGTCCCGCCGGAGGATGCACACCAAGGGCGCGTATTTTTCTGCCCGGAGGCAATCCCTCGTTGTTTTGACAGGACCCGGAGCCAATGCTTTCACCGTCCCCCGTAACCCGTTCACGCGCCCATGCCCCGGAATCCACCATCCACCGCCTCCAACCCTCCGGCGTTCTGGCTGGGAAAGCTCGCCAATCTCAATGTGGCCCGGACGGCGGAACGCGGTATTGCTCCGCACAAACCGCTCATGCTGCTTACAGTTATCGATTTGATTGAGTTGGGCGACATCGCCGACGGATGGGTGCGCTACGATGTCCGCCTTGTTTCCCGGTTCCGCGATTACTGGGAGCTGGTGCGCGAACGCCAGCGCAACCAGCCGGAAATTCCCATGCCCTTCCATGCCCTCGGGGGCGAAAAGGACCGTATCTGGGAACGGTTTACGACCGACGGGCAGCCTTCGAAGGCAAAGGCCACCACACGGCTCTGTTCGCTCGATTCCAAACTGTTCGCCTGTTTCCAAGATCCGGGCTTCCGACGCGAAGCACGCAAAACCCTCGTCACCCTCTACTTCACCCCCCGCGAGCAGGTCATGCTATGCGCCCGCCTTGGCCTGCCCGTCCCGCAAACAGCGGAAATCCAAGCCCTCCGCGAAGAAGCCGCGGAGTTCAAGGCACGGCAGAAGGCAGGACGCGACAGCCGCTTCAAATCCGACGTGCTCTCCGGCTACTACTTCACCTGCGCCCTCACCGGCTACCGGCTCGACACCGAGACATCCAGCATCGTCCAGGCCGCGCACATCCACCAGCACGCCCGTAGCGGCAATGACGACCCCCGCAACGGCCTCGCCCTCACCCCCGACGCCCACTGGCTCTTCGACCAAGGCCTTTGGACGGCCCTTCCAAAAGGCGATGACTTCATCATCCATGTGGCTGTTGGGCGCTTCAAGGAATCCTCGCCGCATGGACGGTTGCTCGCCGATTTCCATGCCAGACCCCTGCACTTTCATGAACACGCGCGACTCCGTCCCGTTCCGGACTTCCTTGCCTGGCACCGGGAGAGACGGTTTGTGGGCTAGCAGCCTGTCGGCTTTAGAATTCGTAGTTTGAAAGCGGTATTCGGGCTTT
>JAFIGH010000048.1 GCA_020831525.1 Opitutales bacterium | reverse complement strand
CAACGGCACCTTCACCAACAAAGGTGTGATCGAGGCGCGGCAAGGCACCGGCGGCGGACGCACAGTCAACGCCAACCTGGTCAACCGGGGAACGGTGCGGGCGGACGGAATTGTCTTCGACGTCGGCAACAACGGGCGTTCCGTGGTATTGGAAGAAGACGGCGCTTTCGAGGGGACCGGCGGCGGCGAACTGGTCTTGGACAACGCGGCGGTCCGCCTCGTCGGCGGGGAAATGCGGGATGGTTCCCGGCTGAACGGCGGAAGCCTGCGGGTGGAGTCCACGCTCCTTTCGCAAGAGGTGCAGGTCTTGCGCGGTTTCGATCTGCTGCAATTAGACAGTCCGTCGGTGACAGTCTGGGCGGGTGGACAACCTGGCAGTGGTGCCCAATTTGTGACGGTGCCGGACGGATTCGTGAACCGGGGAATCCTCCGGCTCGAACGCGCCGATGCGACATCCAACATCATCGTTTCCGTCGAGGACAATGGCACCTTCACCAACGAAGGCATGATCGAGGCGCTCCCCGGAAGCGGCGGCAACCGCACCATTCATGGGAGTTTGGTCAACGAGGGAACGATTCGTTCGGCGGATGGCGTTACCCTCTCCTTCAGCCGCAGCGGGACCACCTACATCAACGAAGGCGTGCTCTTCGCCGACGACGGTTCGTTATCTTTTTCCGGCGATGCCATCACCAACGCCCCCGGGGGCATGATCCGGGGCATCGGGTCGGTCAATTTAGGCGGCATGACTTTGCAGCAGGACGGCACCCTTGCGCCGGGTTTGCCCGGCGTCCTCGGCCAACTGACCATCGATGGCCCGACCGTCTTTGGTCCCACCGGGCGGGTCGTTGTGCGCCTCGGGGGCGACGACACGGCACCAGAGAGCGACCGTATCCACTTTTCCAGCACGGTAACATTCAGCGGCGAACTGGCCATTGACAACGCCGGGCTCTTTCCGGAGATCGGAACCTCGGTCGACATTCTCACCTACGATTCCCACATCGACGAGTTCGGTCTTCTTACCGGCACGGTCCTTCCCGGCGGGCTTGCCTTTTCGCTCGATTTCCAGGCCGACCGCCTGACGATCACAGCGGAGGAAGGCGACGACGAGGGTCCGGTGATCGTGGACGAGGCCTTTGCGGGAGACACGGTGCGGGTGCGTTTTTTTGATGCCTTCGGGGTCGATCCAGACTCCGCCGATGACAGCGCAAACTACGCCCTTGCGCGCGACGGCGCACCCGCCGACGGGTTCCTCACCAGCCTCACCTACGACGCCGTGACGCGGTGGATCGAAGGCACGCTCGCACCCGACCTGCCGCCCGGTGTTTACACGCTCACCATCTCCGGAGTGGAAAACCTCGCAGGCACGCCGATGGCCGAACCGCACGTCGTCACTTTTCAGCCCGAAGACCTCCTCGAATCCATCCGCACCTGGCACGGCGACGCGAGCGGCGACTGGCACGACCCGGCGAACTGGTTCGGGCGGCGCGTGCCCGGCCCGACCGATGAAGCCGTCATTCCGGCGGGTGCGGGAGCCGTCGCGATTTCCCATGGCACCGAAGTCATGCGCGTTCTCGCCTCCTCGCCGCTGCACCTTGAGGCGGGTATTCTGACGGTTAACGACGGCACGTCCTCCCTCTCGGCCGGGCTCACTCTCGAGCGGCGGGCGGGCCTTCGCTCTGTCGGTGCGGACACGGTTTTCACCGCCCACGGCCCGACCCACTTTGAAGGCGGCGGCCTTTGGGCGCTCGACGGAGCCATCCTATCGCTTCCCGACCTTGAAATCCTCTCTTCGGCATCGCCCTCCGGAACGTCCCAAAACCACATCGAGGCCACCGGTCCCGGCAGCCTCATCGACCTGCCCGGCGTCACCGCTTTCGAGGGCGGCATTCCCAACTTCCGGTTCACCGCCGAAGACGGCGGAGAAGTGCGCCTCGACGCCCTCGAAACCATCACCGGTCGCGTCACCGCCTCGGCGACCGGCGGCGATTCCCTCCTCGCCTTCCCAAGCCTTGTCCTCTGGGACGGGATGAACCGGGACTCCGCCCTCGAACCCACCGACGGCGGCACCATCGAGGTCGGCACGGAGGTTGCCGCCACGATGTTTAAGCGCGTCTTCGTCGAACTCGTCGGCGGCGGGCAAATGCTCACCACCGATCTCACCATCGATGCGGCCGGCCAACTGCAGGGCACCGGTAGCCTCACGGGGCACATCTGTCCCGCCCGCCTCGACATGCGCCGCGCCTCCTCCTCCGCTCCGCCGGATGTTCTGACCATCACCGGCAACCTCACCCTCCCCGCCGACGCCGAAACGACCTTCCGCGCCTACTCCACCGGACTGCCCCGCGTGGAGATCTCGGGCATTGCCCGCCTCCGGGGGGCCTTCTCCCTCGTCACCGTGAACCTCAACCCCGCCGTGGGCGACGCGCACACGCTTTTCGAAGCCACCGTTCTCGCCGACGGGTTCACCGCTTGGTCCGGACTCGATGTGGCCGCAGGGGTCACCTACGAGCCCGCGCAGACCGCCACCGCCCTCACGCTCAACGGCGTCGGCCCGGTCCCGCCGGAAGTGACCGCCGTGACCCCCGAGGGACCGGTGAACCGATTCTCGCAGTTTGTCATCACCTTCAGCAAAGAAATGGCCAACAGCTCGGTGACCCGGAGCGCCTTCGAACTCGAAACCCCCGGCGGCACCCTGACCGCCGCCACCGTCGTGCGGATCGCCGCCGACACCTACCGCGTCACCTTTGCCGAGCAGGAAACTCCCGGGCTCCACACGCTGCGCATCGGCCCGGCCTTGACCGATCTCGCGGGCAACGCCATGGCGTCGGTCGCAATTCATGAAATTGAAATCGCAAAACCATTACTTCCCGATCTGGCCGTGAGCGCGCTGACTGTCTCCGAAACGGTGCAGGCGGGCACTCCGGTGACCGTCAGCTGGACCGTGACAAACGAAGGCACGGCACCCTTGGCGGGAGATTGGCTCGAAACCCTCTACATCGAGAGCAGTCCCTCCGGGGCGGACGCCGTCTTCCTCAAAGCCTACAGCGCAGCGGCGCAAGCGATCGCCCCGGGCGACAGCGTGCTCCGCACCGTCACGGTGGATCTTCCCCGCGCGGTCCCGCACGGTTCGGTGCGTTTCCGGGTGGAGGCCGACGAAGACCGGACCCTCGACGAATGGTTCACTCAAAACAACCGCGCTCTCTCCCCGCCCGTTCCGCTGTCGCCCGCGCTTTTCTTCGAGCCCGCCACTGCCGCCGTGGATGAAAACGCCGGTGAAAGCGCTCTGCGGCCCCGCCTCCTCCGCACCGGGCCGCTGACGAATCCGCTGACCGTTTCCCTCGCCGCCTCCGATCCGTCGTCCGCCACCGCCCCGGAGAGCGTGGAGTTTCCCGCCGGACAGCGCAGTATCCGGATTCCCATTACACCCGTTCCCGACGGTGTTCCCGCCGGAGACCGCGCCACCCAGATAACGGCCTCGGCCGATGGCTTTGCCCCGGCCGTGCTCGACCTTGTGGTGCGCGACACCGACCGCGCCGCCCTCGCCCTGTCCCTCGATGAACCCGCCGTGACTGAAGGCGAAAGCACTGTCCTGCGGGTAACGGTGCCACACCCGCGCGCCACCGACCTGCGCGTCCGGCTGGAGGCTTCACAGCCGGGGCGGCTGCACCTTCCGCCGTCGATCCTTATCCCCGCCGGAGAGACAGAGGGCGAAGCGGTCGTGCGCGCCGCCAACACCCCCGTGCCCACCGGAAACACGGTCGCGGTCCTGCGCGCCGAAGCCGCCAGCCACCTCTCCGCCTCAACCGAGTTGGCCGTCTTCGATCCCAAAGTGCCCCTCCTGGAACTTTCGTTGCGCGAGGACACCATTCGCACCGGAAATAACGGCGAAAGCACCGTTTTGACCATCCGCCGCACCGGCATCAACCTTCTGCCACAGGAGATCCGCCTTGAAAACCCGCGTCCGGATCTCGTTCCTTTGGCGGGGGCGGTTTTCTTCGAGGGCGGCCAGGAAGCCGTGCACCTGCCGGTTTCGGCGCGGAGCGGGATCGTTCAGGGCAGCGCCGAGACGGTCGATTTCCGCGCGCGGATCGGACGCCCGGCCGATCCCGTGTCCGTCTCCAACACGGTCACCCTCACGGTCGTGGACGACACCACGCCGCACCTCTCTCTGCGCTTCGATCCCCCGTCGGCCCTCGCCGGGACGTCCGCCGCCGCGACCCTGACCGTCACCCGGTATCCGGTGGACGGCACCGCCCTGACCGTGGCCCTCGAAAGCAACGCTCCCGGCAAAGTGGCGCATGCCGCCGGGCTCACCCTGCCCCCCGGCGCGGCCTCCGCCTCCGTGCCGGTGGACACCTTGCCCGCGCCCGTGCCGGACCAGCCCGCGACCGTTGTTTTCAACGTCTACGCCGCCGAACATTTGCCCGGCGCGGCCAACCTTGTCGTCACCTCGATTTCCCGGCCCGACCTTGCCCTCACGGCGGTCGAGCCGCCCGCTGCCGTCTTCACCGAATCCACCATGGACGTGCTCCTGCGTGTGACCAACCACGGGCCCGGAACAGCCGAAGGTCCGGTCACGCTCCGCGTCTATGTGAGCGACGATCCTTCCCGCCCGACCCGCTTCCTCGTGGGCCAGGAGCGTATCGAAATTTCCCTGACAAGCGGAGAGATCCTGGAGCGGACCCTCGCCGTGCCGGCACCCCGGATCGAGGGGACCTTCCAGGTGACGGGCGAAGTCGATCCGTCGGCCGGAATGCGCGACCTGCGCAACGACAACAACCTCCGCCAGGGCGCCAACCCCGTGGAGGTCGCCGCCGCTTACACTGCCACCGTCGAAGCCGCCATTACCGACGCGCCCGCCGGCACGCCGATTCCGCTCAGTGGCACGGCGGTCAAGGCAACCGACGGCTCGCCCGCCGCCAACGTGCCGGTCGTGGTGCGGATCACGCGCGGTGAGCTTGAGCGCCGCATTGAGTTCCGCACCGATGCAAACGGCCAGTTCAACGAAGTCTGGCAGCCGTTGCTGCGCGAAAGCGGGACCTTCGGGATCGGTGCCGGGCACCCAGGTGCGGCCGAATTCAGCGTCCAGGACAGCGTCCGCCTGCGCGGCTTCGACGCCCAGCCGCGGCGGCTCGAAGCCCGCCTCACCACTGGCGGGGAGGATGCCGTACTGCCCTTCACCCTCTCGAATCCCGGCAACGTCGATCTCCACGGTCTGCACGCCGGTCCCCTCGACGGCGGGGGTCTGGCCGGGCTGGAAGTGCGCTTTCCCCACGGCACGGACCTTCCCGCCGGGGGAAGCCTCGAAGCCGAACTGGTCGTGAGCCCGCTCGACATTGAGGGCCTTGGCGAAGTGCCGGTTACGTTGGTGGCCGCCGACGGATCGGAGGCGGTCCTCACGCTCGATTTCCGCGTCCTCGCCGAGCGGCCCAAACTTGAGGTCGATCCGCGACGCCTCGAAGGCAACGTTGTGCGCGGGCGAACGAAGCACACCGGGCTGATCGTCGTCAACACCGGAGGAGCCGCGTCCGGGCCGTTGGAGATCCTTGCCTCGCCGCTGCCCTGGCTCTCGCTTCCGGTGACCGCGCTCGATCCCATCGCGCCCGACGATTACCAGGAGTTCACCGTGACCGCCCGCCCGCCTGCCGACACCCCTTCGGGCACGGTCTCCGGAGAAATTCTCGTGCGCGAAAAAGAGGACGGCGCCTTCGCGCGGATTCCGTTTGTGTTGGATGTTGTTTCGACGGAAACCGGCGGATTCGCCGTCGACGTGGAGAACGAGTTCACCTACTTCGCCGAGGGCAATCCGATGGTCGAGGGGGCGCGCGTCACGCTCTACGACACCCGCACCGGCGCGCCCGTGGCAAGTGGATTGACCGGACCGGACGGCAGGTTCGAAACCGACGGCCTGCCCGAAGGTCACTACGATGTCACCATCGAAGCGACGCGGCACCTGCCGTTTGAAAACACCGCCTTCATCGCCGCAGGCAACACCGCCGAAGTGTCGGCCTTTCTCAACTACGAACCCGTCCGGACCTTTTGGGAAGTGGTTCCCGTGGAGTTTGAAGACCGCTACGAAATCCGCATCCGCACCGAATTTGAAACCAATGTGCCGATACCAGTGGTGACGATTTACCCCGAGTCCGTGGATCTGCACAGCCTTCTCGAAAACCGCGACAGCGTGCAGGTGGACTTCATCATCACCAACCACGGCCTCGTGCGCGCGGACGACGTTCACTTCCGCCTGCCCCAACTCCCGGGCATCGCGGTTGACGCGGCGGCGGAGGAAATCGGCGATTTGGACGCGCTGACCTCCCGCACCATTCCCGTCCGCTTCACGCGCGCGGAAAGCCCCTCCGGACCCTTTGCCGTGCAATCCTCAGCCCCCCCGGGCGCGGACTGTGTCCGGCGCGCGCGGGTGGACTACATTTACGAATGCGGCAACCTGCGGATTCGCCGGCGGACTTCCTCGGCCATCTCGCCGGAGAGCTGCCGGGAGCGGACGCGCCCGCCGCAACCGGAGTCCCAGGTCTTCCGCGGACACCCCGGTTCCGGCCAGCGCCGCGCGGTCCACCACACCTCCGGCGGGGGCGGCTGGACCGAGACGGGGGGGCAACGCTTCCGGCGGATCGCAGGGGAAGCCTTCCGTGGAACAATCTCGGACGCCCTCGACGGTGTCGCCCAAGTCCGCGAGTGGGTACGGGGCAGCGGTGTCGGCGACTGCCTCGGCCCGCTCCTCGATCCCATTATCAATTGCGGCAAACTGGGGACGAAAAAAATGCAGGCCGCCGCCGGCGCCCTCGGCACGGCCAAAGATCTGATCTCGCGCCTCGACGAGGCCGCCGAGCTGCTGGAGCGCGCATTCGGCGAACGCCCGCCGGGCTCGCCGCCCGTCAGCGACGAGGAACTGCTCGAGTTCCTTGCCAGCTTCGACGACAACGTGCAAGCCATCGTGGGAATCGCTTTGTGTGTCAGCGAAGGCGACGCCTTCGGCTGCGCGAAGACCGCCCTCGGCGCGCTCGGCGACGATCTTGCGGGCGATATACTCGCCTGCCTCTCCTCGCTGAACGATCTCCTCGGCGACGTCTCTCCCTTTGGCACCATGTCGCCTGCCGGAGCGCCCGCCCCCTACGCTCCGGGCTTCGCTACCCACGGCGGGGGCGATCCCGCCGGCAGCAGTGTGGTGGACGGCCTCCGCACCTACCTCGAACGCATCCAGCTTTACCGCGACTGGCTCGTCTTCATGACCGGAAGCGAGGCCTGGGTGGCGGGCGACAACACCGGTTCCATCCGCACATGGATGGAAGTCTTCGATGCCGCCGCCGACAGCGGAGATCCCCTTCCCCGGCGCATCAGCCTGGCCGAGCGCACGGCCCTGCTCAACTTGCCCCGCCCGTCCGCCGTCTCAGCCGAGGAAACCCACCGCTTCATCGACCGCTGGAACCGCACATGGGACTACGCCGATGCCGACATCCATGAAGTCGAAGACGTCCCCCCCGGCGACAGCACCGACTTCATTCCGCGCGCGGAATTCAATGCCCTCAGCGCCGCCGTCGTGCAGAGCTTTCTCGACAGCCAGGTGGACGGCTTCGCCGATCCGTTCGCCGGTTTCGATTTCTATTTCGAGCGCTTCACGCGCGAAGAGCGGCGGCCCGTATGCGCCACCGTCACCTTGGAAATCACTCAGGAAGCCGTTCTCACCCGTACTGGTTTCGATGCCCGGCTCGGCCTCGAAAACGACTCCGGGGTCGACCTCGAAAACATTTTTGTCGATATCGCCATCCGCGATGCGACGGGCGAACGGCGGGGCGATCTCTTCGCCGTGGTCGCGGGTGCCGACAATACATGGTCCGATCCGGACGCCGCCAACCCCCTCCCCGACGGCGGCGAAGACCTCCGCAGCTGGCGCATCATCCCGGCCCTTGATGCCGCTCCCGGCGGCGAACCGGTGCCCTACACCATCGGCGGAACGCTCTTCTACGACCAGGGCGGGGTGCCCGTGACGGTGTCGCTCGATCCCGTCGAAATCGTCGTCCACCCTCAGCCCGAGTTGCAACTCGATTATTATCACGAGCGCGACGTCTTCGCCAACGATCCCTTCACCGATGTCGTCGAGCCGTCCGTGCCCTTCAGCCTCGGTGTGCTGGCCCGCAACGTCGGCCACGGCGCGGCGCGGGATCTCAGTATTCAAACCTCCCAGCCCGAAATCGTTGCCAACGAGCAGGGCCTCGCCGTGGACATCCGCATCGTCTCCGTCGAAGTCGGTGGGGTGACCGCGCGGGAGAGCCTCACGGCTGAATTCGGGGAGATCGCGCCGGGCACAACCGGCTCCGCCATCTGGTGGCTGGAGTCCACCCTGCAGGGACGCTTCATCGATTACGAAGCCTCCTTTGTTCACCTCGATGCCTTCGAGAGTCCGCGTATCTCGCTCATCCGCGGCGTCTCCATCCACGAAACCCTTGGGCTCGTCGACGAAGTCCGGTCCGGGATGCCCGCGCGCCGGGGCTTTCTCGTGAGCGACCGCTTTCCCGTCGGCCCGCGCCCGGTCGAAGTCCATTGGACGGACGGCGACGTCGAGTCGGTCGGGTGGATCGGTCAAGGCGCTTTCTCGACCACGCCCTCTCCGGCCCAACCAACAGTCACGCTCAGTCTCGGGTCCGTTCCGCCCGGTTGGTTCTACACCCGCCTGCCCGATCCGACAAACGGTGAAATGCCCCTGCAACAGGTGATCCGCTCCGACGGACGCGTCCTCCTGCCCGGCGCGAACGCCTGGATCACCGACCGCACCTTCCGCGGACCGGGTCTGCGCCCGCTCAAGGAATCCATCCTCCACCTCGTGGACCACGGCGGTGGCGGGACCTACACACTCGTCTTCGGCCCCGATAAATTTATCGATACGACGGCACCGGTCTCCTCCGTGACCGCTCTGCCCGCCGAGAACTACCCCGGCTTCCTCGTCCAATGGAGTGGGCTCGATGCCAACGGCGTCGTCGGCTACGACATTTATGTATCCACCGACGGCGGCCCCTTCGAGCTTTGGCTTGGCAACACAACGGCCACCTCCGCCTTCTTCGAGGGCGAACCGGGCCGGACCTACGCCTTCCACAGCCGCGCCCGCGACGCCGCCGGTAACGTCGAAGACGCTCCGGACACCCCCGACGCCACCACCGCCACCTCCCTTGTCAACGCCCCGCCGCAGATCGCGGCGATCGCCGACCAGACCATTCCCGAGCGGCAACGGTTCGTCCTCGACGTCGCCGCCTCGGACCCGGACCAACCGGCGCAGACCCTCACCCACACCCTCGAAGGCGACATCCCGCCCGCCATGACCATCAACCCTTCGACCGGGCGGATCACATGGCAGACGACCGAGACCCACGGCGGAACGGAGTGGTATATCACCGTGCGCGTGACCGATGACGGCTGGCCGTCGCTCTCGGCGGAGGAGACCTTCCGGCTCACGGTCCTCGAGGTCAACCATCCGCCTACGGTTCTTCCCATTTCCGCCCAGCGGGTACACCAGGACGAAACCGTTGCCTTCGTCATCGCCGCGAACGACCCCGACATCCCGGCCAACCAACTCATCTTCAGCCTCGATGCGGGCGCTCCGGCGGGGACGGCCATCAATCCCGCATCCGGCCTCTTCATCTGGACGCCCTCGCGCGATGTTCCCGTGGCCACCTATCCGGTGACCGTGCGCGTGACCGACGACGGTGAACCCCCGCTCTCGGGCACGCGCACCTTCACCGTGGAGGTCCTGCCCTTCCGCGTCGACCTCTCCGTGACCGTCGACCCCGCCGCCCTCACGTGGACGGAAGGCGATCCTCCAATCCCCCTTGTGCCCGCCGCCGATGTCACCGTGGGCGAACCACTGCAATTTGCCGGCGGACGCCTCACCGCGCAGATCATTGCGGGCGGCAGCGCGGGCGACCGCCTCCGCCTGGGCACCGGCCCCTCCGGCAGCGGCCTCTACGATATCGCCGGCGGCATCGTGCGGCGCAACGGTGCGGACCTCGGCCTCATCGCCGTCGGCCTGCCCGCCACGCAGACCCTGCGTATCGACATTTCCGCACAATCGGACCACACGATCATGCAGGAACTCATGCGCCTCGTGACCTACGAAAACGACGAGCGCCACCCGCCGGAGCGCGACCGCGTTATCGAATTCACCCTCCGCGACGGTGCCAACCGCGAAGCCACGGCGGTGCGCGCGGTCTCGGTTATCCCGGTCAACACCGATCCCGTCATTACGACCACGCCCGCCTTTTCGGCGACGCGCGGGCGCGCCCTCGACATCGTTGCGGCGGACCTCCTCGCCCTTGCCGAGGACGCCGAAGGCGATCCGCTCACCCTCAGCCTGCCCGGTGCCGCGAGCACCGGCGGGGCCGCCCTTGACCTTGGCCCGGAGCGCCTCCGCTACGCACCGCCACCCGCCTTTGCCGGCTGGGACACGGTTCCCTTCCGCGTGAGCGATCCCTTCGGCGGTGAAAGCCTTGGCGAAGCGCGTGTGTGGGTGCGCGACTACGATTCCGCGTCCGCCCAGGCCCTCGCCGACCCGGATGGCGAAGCGGTCGATCTCGTTGGCATCCCCGGTTTCCAATACGCCCTCGATTGGCGCGAACCGGGGAGCGGTGAGTGGGTGCCCTTCACCACGGCCTCGCTGCCGGAAACCGGAGCCCTCCGTTTCGCCGCCCCGCCCGGCGTCGATCCCGCCGCCGTCGAGTGGCGCGCCCGCCGCCTCGGCCAACCCGTTATCCGCATTGTCGAAACCGCCCCCCTGCGCATCCAGATCCTCGGCGAATCCGGCGAACCCTACGAAGTCCTCGTCTCCGAGACCCTTGACGCCTGGCAGCCCTTCGAATCCGGAACCCTCGAACCCCACGACGTCCTCGAATGGGCCGACCCGGAATCCGGCGGAGCGGGCGACCGGCGGTTCTACATCCTCGGCCAGTGAGCGCAGCCCGCCCCGCGGGCTCTCTCCGACGCTACCAGCGGATATTCACCGTCTGCCGCATCGTGAAGGGGACGGGACGGCCGTCCCGCATGCCCGGTTCGAAGACCCAGCGGCGGACGGCCCGAAGGACCGCATGGTCGTAGGCGGAGTGGGTGGAGGACTCCACCGTCGCGCGCACGACGTGTCCCTCTGTGTCGACATAGAGCCGCACCGTCACGGTGGCATTCACACGGTCGCCCGCCGGAATGCGCGGAGCCGGTTGCGCGACCGCGCGCGGCACACTGTCGAGAGCCGACCAGTCGATCACTTCACCGCCGCCCCAGCCCCCGGTGTCCGGAACAGTGATCGTGGTGGAACCCGTCGCCGTCGGCGGAGTGAATGGTTCCCAAAGACGGTCCACTGCCTGCGGACTCGGTGCCTCCGGCGCAACCTCCGGCACGTCCTCGATAAAATCGTCACTCGGGGTCGGTTCGTCGCCCCGGTTGAGCGGCTCAGGCATCAGCGGCGCCCGGAAAACCACCGGTTCGACCTCAATTACTTCCTCCTCTTCATCCGCCTGCACCGCGATCAACTGCATGAGCGGCAGACAAAGAAAGAGTGCCAAGGCAACGACCAAGGCAGTGAAAAAAGTACACGGACGGCAGTAGGGTAACGGAGGCAGTGAGTTCATTTCGATCCTTTCATTGCGGTTGTTTACAGAACACGCCGGAATTGATACCAGAGTGCCGTCCAGTCGGCAATTACTTTTTTTCGACCAGTGGGCACGGACAAGAATGTCCGTGCTCCGTTTCGACCCGCGCACGCTTCGCCCAACGGAGCACGGGTTTTCAACCCGTGGCTTGCCCACCGCGTACGGACAAGAATTGTCCGTGTTCCGGTGGGAACCCAGTCGGAGGCAACTGTCCGCTACAACCAGCCGCGGAGCTTGACGGCTTCGGCGACGCGGGAGACGGCGACGAGATAGGCGGCCTGGCGCATGTTGACCTTTTGTTCGTCGTGCATTTCGTGGACAGCGTCGTAGGCGCGTGACATGTGGTAATCGAGTTTTTTGTGCACCTCTTCGAGGGACCAATAGTAGTTGGCGTGGTTCTGCACCTGCTCGAAATAACTCACGGTGACGCCACCGGCGTTGGCGAGAAAATCGGGAATGACGTGGACGCCTTTTTCGTGGAGAATGCGGTCGCCGTTTGGTGTGGTGGGACCGTTGGCCAGCTCGCAGATGACCTTCGCCTTGATATTGGGAGCATTCTGGCGGTTGATGACGTTTTCGAGAGCGGCGGGGTAGAGGAAGTCGACGTCAAGTTCGAGGAGCGAATCGGCGTCGATCTCCTTCGAGCCCGGGAATCCAAGGACTTTGCCGGTCTTGTTCTTATGCGCCACGATGGCGTCGGGGTCGATTCCGTCGGGGCAGTGGATGGCACCGCTTGTGTCAGAGACGGCGATGAGTTTGCCGCCGCCGAGGAGTTCCTTGTGGAGGGTTGCGGCGAATTGCCCGGCATTGCCGAAGCCCTGCACGGCGTAGGAGCCGGACGGGTCGATATCAAGGCGCTTGCAGGCATAGCCCACGCAGAGGACACCCCCGCGCGCAGTGGCATCGTTGCGCCCTTGGGATCCGCCGAGCGGGAGCGGTTTGCCTGTGATGACGGCGGGATGGGAGCGACCGGTGATGACCTCATACTCATCCATCATCCAAGCCATGATCTGGGGCGTGGTGTAGACATCCGGCGCGGGCACGTCACGGTCGAAGCCCAACTCGCGCGCCATGACACGCATCCAGCCGCGTGCGAGGCGCTCCTTTTCTCCGTCGGAGAGGTTTTTCGGGTTGCAGGTGACGCCGCCTTTGCCGCCGCCGAGGGGGATGTCGACGACGGAGGTCTTCCACGTCATCCACGCGGCAAGGGCACGCACCGTGTCCATCGTCTCTTCAACGTGCCAGCGCAGACCGCCTTTGCAGGGGCCGCGGGCGTCGTTGTATTGCACACGGTAGCCGTGGAAAATCTCCGTGCTGCCGTCGTCCATTTTCACGGGGATGGTGAACTTGTATTCGCGGCGCGGCCAGCGCAGCAACTCACGCATAGCGGGTTCGAGCCCAAGCGTTTCGGCGGCCTCGTCAAACTGGGCCTGGGCGATGGCAAAGGGGTTACGGTTGTTCTGGCTCATGTCGGCACTATCTTTAAGGATTCGGTTATGGGAAAGTTTATTTCCGTGAGAGACTACGGGCAGCAAAGACGGACCGAGCCGGAAGAGCGGCGGCGTCCTTTTTTCCTCGCACCAATGTCGAACAGGATTTGCGATAAAATCTAATACCATGTCAACGCCGGATAAGTATTGCGTATCGCTGCCTGCCCTCGGCGGCCTAGCCTCCACAGGCCACAACGGTCTCGACCGTCTCATGGACAAACTGCGCCTTGGGGACAACGTCGTCTGGCACGTGGATGATCTCGACGACTACCGGGAATTCGTCGGGCTCATGCTGCGCCGCGCGCATGCCGAGGGCCGGAAAGTGGTGTATGTCCGCTTTGCCAACCACACTCCGGTGGTTCCGCACGCGGACGAATCGATCCGGCGGTTCGCCTTCGATCCCGGCGAGGGGTTCGACACCTTCTCCAGCAAAGTAAACCTGCTCGCGGAGGCGGAGGGGCCGGGCACTTACTATGTCTTCGACTGCCTCTCCGAGTTGGTGGAGCGCTGGGGAACGGAGAACATGCTGGCCAACTTCTTCCAAACGGCCTGCCCCTTTCTCTACGACATGCAGACGATCGCCTACTTCGCGATCCTGCGGCAGCGCCACAGCAACCAGATGGTGGCACGGATCTACAATACAACGCAGGTCTTCATCGAACTCTTCCGCGGCGGCGGCCAGCGCCTCCTGCGCCTCATCAAGGTATGGGACCGCTATTCGCCCGACATGTTTTCGCTGCAGCGGGTCGATGGCGACCGTCTGTGGCCCACCTTTGACCGCGACCGGGTCGAGGCCATGGCAGCAAGCGAGGCAACCGCCGCAAAGACGGGTTCGCCATGGGAGAGCCTGCACGAGCGCCTCAAACGGGCCATCGCCACCTCCGCGCCGATCGAGGACGACCTCGCCGTCCTCAAAGAAGAGTTCGTTCGCATGCTCGTCGGCAAAGACCCGACATTCAACCGTCTTGGTTCGCGCTACCTCAATCTCCAGGCCCTGCTCAACATCCGTGAGCGGCTCATCGGCTCCGGCCGAATCGGGGGCAAAGCCGTGGGCATGCTCCTCGCGCGGGAAATTCTCAAGGATGATCGCGACGGACTCGACGACCCTTCGCTCCTCGAAGAACATGACTCCTGGTTCATCGGCTCGGACGTTTACTACACCTACCTTGTGCAAAACGAACTGTTCCGCATGCGTATGGAAACAACGCGCCCCGACCGCCCCACCCCGCCCTTCGAAGACGTGGAAGCACGCTTTCTCACCGGCACCTTCCCGCCCGAGACGCTGGCTCAGTTCCGCAACATGCTTGAACACTTCGGTCCGGTGCCGATCATCGTACGCTCCAGCAGTCTTCTCGAAGACAGCTTCGGCGGGGCCTTTGCGGGAAAGTACCGCAGCGAGTTCTGCCCCAACCAAGGCACCCTCGACGAACGCCTGCAGCAGCTCATCCGCGCTATCCAGCTCGTCTACGCCAGCTCGCTCGGGCCCGACGCCGTCTCCTACCGCCGCCGCCGCAACCTCGAAAACAAAGAGGAGCTGATGGCCATACTCGTGCAACGCGTCTCCGGTTCGCAATACCGCAAATACTTCTTTCCCACGCTGGCGGGCGTGGCCTTCTCGCGGAACCTCTACGCATGGAACGACCGTATCGACCCGCGGCAGGGCGTCATCCGGCTCGTCTTCGGCCTCGGCACACGCGCGGTCGACCGCGTGGGCGGCGACTACCCCAGACTCATCGCCGTGAGCCATCCCCAACTGCGGCCCGAGGTCGGCAGCGAAGCCGCGAAGTACTCCCAGCACGAGGCGGATGTCATCGACCTCGACGACAATGCTTTCGTCTCCCTGCCGGTGAGCGACATTCTCAATGGAATCGGCTACCCCAACCTTCACTACATCGTTTCTCGCTGGAAAGACGGCCACCTCGAGGATCCCTTCACACGGTTTCTAAAGCCCTCGGGCCAATACATCCTTACCTTCAACAACCTCATCCGCCAAACGCCCCTCGTGCGGAGGCTCGGCCAAATCCTCGCCATCCTCGAAAAGGCCTACGGGCGCGCGGTCGACATCGAGTTCACGGCCTTTTTCGAGCCCGACGGGCGCATGCGCGTCAATCTCCTGCAATGCCGTCCGCTTTGGATGCAGGAGCAGGCCGTCGCCGTTGAACTCCCGGAGGATATCCCCGACGACCGCGTTCTCTTCCGCGCGCAACGCGTCATCACCGGCGGGGTTGTCGAATCGATCCGCTTCATCGCCTACATCGACCCCGAGGCGTATTCCAATATCGACTACCCGCCCGACAAGAAGACGCTCGGTCGCGTCGTCGGGCGCCTCAACACACACCCGGCGGTCGCGCCGCGCCATTTCATCCTCATGGGACCCGGCCGCTGGGGTTCCAGCAATGTCGACCTCGGCGTAAACGTGAGCTACGCCGACATCGATAACGCCAACGTCCTCGTCGAACTCTCCAGCGCGGGTCACGGCCATATCCCTGAAGTCTCCTACGGTACCCACTTCTTCCAGGACCTCGTGGAGGAGCATATCATCTACGTGCCCGTCTTCACGGAGCGTGCGGAATGCGCCTTCGCGAGGATCTTCTTCCGCGACGCCCCCAACCACCTCGGCGACTTCCTGCCCGACTATACCACGCTCGGGCACGTGCTGAAGTTCATCGACCTCGAAAAGCTGGGCCTGCACGCCCGCCTACTCGCCAATCCCCAGGACCAGGAGGCCGTATGCTACCTTGCCGACCACCCATGACAGGCACCGGCCATTCTGGAAAGGGTCCGCCGAAGGCACTCCTCCGTCTTTCCGTAAACCGTCAGCGGGAAGCGTAGGGGTCGGCGGCGTCGCGGAGACCGTCGCCGAGGAAGTTGAAGGCGAGGACGGTGAGGACGATGAAGATGACGGGCATGAGGAGCCACGGGTAGTTGGCGACGACGTCGATATTCATGCAGTCCTGGAGCATGACGCCCCAGCTCACGACGGGCGGGCGCAGGCCGATGCCGAGGAAGCTCAGGGCCGTTTCGCCGAGGATCATGCCCGGGACGCTGAGCGTGAGCGTGACGATGATGTGGCTCGTGAACCCGGGCACGAGGTGCTTGAAGATGATGCGGCTGTGGCTGGCCCCGAGGAGGCGCGCGGCGACGGCGTAGTCCTCCTCGCGCAGGGAGAGGATTTTGCCGCGCACGACACGGGCGAGCCCTGTCCAGCCGAAAAGACTGAGGACCACGGTGATGGCGAAATAGACGGTGAGCGGCGACCATGTGGGCGGCATGATGGCGGCGAGCGCCATCCAGAGCGGCAGCGAGGGAAAGGAATTGAGCACCTCGATGGAGCGCTGGATGAAGTTGTCGATACTGCCGCCGTAGTAGCCGGAAATCCCCCCGATGAAGATGCCGAGAACGAAGGAAATAACGATGGAAATGAGCCCGATGGAGAGACTCACCTGCGAGGCGTAGAGGATGCGGCTGAAAATGCAGTGCCCGAACCGGTCCGCCCCGAGGAGAAAGTAGACCGGCTCCGCGAAATCGCCCTCGTAGCCCTTCGCCTCGAAGCGGCTGAGGTTCACCCCGAAGAAGTGGACGTCCGTGCGGAAGAGCCCGAGGAAGCTGTATTCGTCGCCGCGCACGAAGAAACCGAGCGGAACAACGCGGTCGCGGTTCTCGACGTAGTAGGTCTTGAGGTTGAGCGGATCGGTGTGCCGGTCCATGCCGTAGACGTGGAGCCCGTCGGAAAGGCTCACGCGCGGGAGCATGGGCGGCGCGTAGGTGTAGTCGAAGTTCTTGGAATTGCGCTCGTAGGGGGCGAGGAACGCCGCGAAGAGCGCGATGCCGTAGAGGATGGCGAGGAAGAAGAGCGACCAGACGGCGAGGTGGTGCCTCGAGAACCGCAGGCGGATGAGCTGCCACTGGGAGAGCGTGGCGGTGTTTACCGGCGGCGCGGAAGCCTGCGGCGGTTTGGCGGATGCCGGCGCGCTCATTTCGTCCCTCCTTCCATGCGCACGCGCGGATCGAGCCACATAAGAAGCAGGTCGCTCACGAGGGTGCCGAGGACGCCGAGGAGGGAGAAAATCATGAGCAGCGACGCCGCCATATACATGTCCTGCGACATGAGGGACGAGAGGAGCAGCGGCCCCACTGTGGGCAAACTGAGGATGATGGCGACAATGGCCGACCCGGAGAGCAGCATGGGGAAGATCCCGCCGATTCCCGAGATGAAGGGATTCAAGGCCAGCCGCACGGGATACTTCATGAGGAGGCGGAAGGGCCGCACTCCTTTGGCCCGCGCCGTGACGACGTAGGGCTTTTTCAACTCGTCGAGGAGGTTGGCCCGCATGACGCGGATCATGCCCGCCGTCCCCGCCGTTCCGACGACGATGATCGGGATCCAGATATGCTTCAAGAGATCGACCACCTTGCCCCATGTCCAGTCGGGCTGCGCGGCGTATTCCGGAGAGAAAAGCCCCGATACATTGATACCCAGGAGTTGCGAGCTGACATACATGAGGATGAGGGCGAGCAAAAAATTGGGGATACACATGCCGATAAACCCGATGAACGTCGCCACGTAGTCGCCCATCGAATACTGCCGCACGGCGGAGTAGATACCGATGGGGAAGGCCACCAGCCATGTGAAGATGATCGTGCCAAAGGAGATGAGGACGGTGAGCATGACGCGGTCGCCGACGATGTCGTTGACGGCGCCGCCGGTTTCCATGGACCGCCCGAGAAAGCCCTGGAGCAGACCGCGGTCCTCGCGTTCGAAAGTGACAAACCACGGGACTCCGAGCCAGCGCACATACTTTTCGACCATCCCGGCGTCGTAGTGAAAAAGGTCCATCATCTCCTCCATGCGCTCTTCCGCCGCGCCCCCGCCCTGCTCTTCCAACTGGGCGAGGTATGTCGTGAGGAAGTCGCCGGGCGGCAGCTGGATGATGATAAAGGAGACGACCGAGATGATAAAGAGCGTGGGCACGAGGATAAGGAGGCGGCGGCCCACATATGGATGGCGGAAGCCCACCATGAGCAGTCCCGCCGCCGTGATGCCCAGGAGGAGGCGTTGGATCACCTTGCCGATGTCCACCGTACCCATCACCCGGGCGTAGCGCGGGGCTGTGGGATTGATGATGAGGCTCTTCACCTGCTCGCGCGCACCCGGCGCGTCAAAGGGGTCGATCCACGAATAGGTCTCCTGGAAGGTGTTCCCCGGCGTGAAGAAATCCCAGCTGTGCACGGCGTTGCGCGGCACGTTCATAATGCCCTCGTCCGTCACGACGAGGCGCGGAGGCGAACTAGCAACGCTGATCGTCCAGAGATTGTCCGCCGCGATGTCCATGACCTCGCTGAAGATCTCCACCTGTTCCTCCTGCGTGGTGGCCCCGAGCGCGGCATCGTAAAGCTCCATGGAGCGCCGGATGGGGCTGTCCGGCGGAGGTTCTTCCGCCCCGGGGCCGTCCGCCGCCGGATCGCCGTGCAACCCGCCGCGACGGAACCAGAATGCGTAGGCCCGCGCCCAGTCCGAATACGGATTGCTCGGCACGAGCATGCGCGGTTCGAGGAGGGGCATGTATTCACCGTTGCTGCCCCACACGCTGAGGTCGTGCTGGAGGGCCTCCACCTCCGTGCGGAAAAGGCCGAGCGAGCGCTCCCGTGCCGTCACGCGCAGGCCGATGTCGGCCCAGTTTTCGACAAGGGCCTGACCGGGCCCGCCGCCGATGGCACCGGAGAGATTGAGAAAAAGCTGGAGGTGGGTTCCGTCGGGGAAAGTGCGGTAGCCCTCGCGGTCGCGCTGCGTGAGGCCGATGGCGTCTAGGAGTTCGCCCGCACGCTCCGGATCGAACTCGGTGAAAGCATGGTAGAGCCGCTCATGGAAGAACGGACTCTGCGGCGGCGGCGCAGCCTGGGCCGGTTCGGCGAGCCCCATGTATTCCGTCTGGATGATATTCGCCCGGTTGATCGCGAGCGAGAGGGCTTGGCGGAATTCTTTTTGGTTGAAGAGCCAGCGCTTGTTCTCGGAAGCAGGATCGCGCGGGTCGGGCCGCCGGTTGAGGTTGGGCTGGATGACAAAGGGCGAGCGGTCGCCCGACATCCAGTGGAACATCTTGTAGTTGTTGCGCTCCATGTTGTCGACGAGGAGCGTGTATTGATTGATCTGCACCCCGCTGGGCTGGAGCACGACCTCCCCGTTCGAGGCCGCCACGCTGATCATCTCCGGTGAGCGCAGGTCGAAGAGCAGGCGGTCGAAGTACGGGAGCTGGTTACCCTCCGTGTCGACGGCGAAGAAATACGGGTTGCGCACAAAGGTGTAGGGCGGATTGGTGCGCGGCCCGCGCTCGATCCACGGCCAAAGGCGCGGACGCCGGTAGTCGCCCGCGCCCCAAAAGTAGGTGCGGTAAACGGCACGGGCGGAAGGAAGGTTGCGCTCGCGGCGGAGCTGCTCGATCACCTCCGCGTCGCCAAGGTCCGGGTGGTATTGACGCAGGAAGTGCGCGGGAAACTCGACGACCCAGAGCCCCGGATACGAGGCCATGCGCTCGATGAAAAGTCCGTTGGGCTCGGGAAAACGGAAGACCACCGTGAAATCGTCGACCTTCTCGACCGTGCCCCGCTCGCCCCGGAAGCGCAGGATTTCATCCGACTCCGGAAAAATCTTCTCCTCCGCCTGCGCCTCCATCTCATACCAGAACATGATGTCGTCTGCCGTGAAGGGATGCCCGTCGGACCAGCGCACACCCCGCCGAAGGTAGAAGGTGAACTCGCGCGCATCCTCCGACACCTCGTAATCCCGCGCAAGGTGCGGGACGATGGGATGTCCGTAGTGCGTCCAGCGCACCAGATTCGGGTAGGAGAGCCGGTGCGGCAGTACTTGCGCAATCTGCCCCGGCGAAGAAATGAGATAGGTCCATGTGCCGCCGTAGTTGCCGATGCCGTCGACCCCTTTGAGAACGACCGGCTCCGGCCCCACCCGCTCGTGCACCGGCGGCAGATGCCCCTCCTCCACCAACTCCGCGAGGACCGGTGCCTCCCCACGCGGAAACCATGACGCATTTTCACCTTCGGAATAGTCGACCCACTGGAAAACCTCCGGCGGGTTCTCCGAATCAAAGCGCTCGTCGCGCGTCTCCTGCGCCCGCGCCACGGCCTCCGCGTCATATTCATGCGGCCGGTCCGGCACAGCCGGACGAAAAAGCCATGCCCATGCCAGGATAAAGAGGAAAAAAACAGCCGTCACGGCAGCTGTCGTCAACGCAAGACGACCGACATATTTGGCAACCAGGGGATTCATGAAATCGGGGAAGCCTCTAGTCAGCACTCCGACCCCTCGCCTCCGCAATCAAAAACGCTCCAAAAAACCTCTCCCCGCAACCACAGTCCACCGAACCCCCACGCGCCGTCGCATTTCGTCGCACCCGAGGCGGGAATCCGCTCTGTCCGCGGCTCTTCTCCGCCGCAGAGTGCGAGCTTTCCTCGCGCCTTGCGGAGCCCGCGCCAGTTACCTCCGCGGCACCAACGACAAGGGATTGACCCGTGCGCAGCGACAGTCCCCGGAACCCGACACCTCCTGTCACCGCACCCATATTCCTTCTATGCATTCGAATCCGCCGCGGCACGGCGCGTTAACGCTGCGCCAGGCCCAACCCCATGCCTCCGCGGTTCGCGCGCCATCCGGGTGCCTCCCGCCCGTCAATATCCATCGAAATCAGCATCGGCTTCTACTAGGCGGAAAGTTCGCGTATACTTTCTGGACTGCCAAACGACGAAAAATGAACGAAACCGTGCATACACATCAACAGACACGGCCATTTCATTAGGATCAGCTCCTTTTCACCTTCTCCTCTCAATCCAATCGTTCTTGTGTGAAAAATCCCAATTGATCTTGGAAAGTCTGAATTACCGACAGCAGACAATGACGCACAAAAGATCATACTGATCAAAAGAGCACAATCCACCATACGCAAATTCATTGTATTGAATCTGAAATAAAATCCCCTTATCGAATTCATTATAATCTCAGTCGATCGGTTTTCGTCGCCTTCTTCCTGAACAAGCGAAGTAGACATGTTCAAAACGATGAGTTCCAAAATCTCAACTAGAAACTCCTATTCATGGACCATCCTCGAACGGGAGTTTCGAAACGGCCCTAAAACGTCGATTTCGGGAGAGTCACAGTCGCCTCATTGTAACGAGCGGCGGGCTTCGAGGATGAGCCGGTGGGTCTCGCGCAGGAGATGGTCCACTTTGGCGCGCGCGGCTTTCCGCCATGCCGCCGTGCCGAGGGCCTCCTCGTCAATGGAGTCGAGCGCGCGAAGGGCATCCCGCAGGTAGCCGCGGGCCTTTTTCAGGAAGACGAGGACGGACGGTGCCTGGAGGGCATCCGGGGGCCATTCTTCCTCGTCTTCGCAGATGCCCAGGGCTCCGGCGAGTTTGCCGGAGGCAAAGAGGACCCCGTCCATCAACTCGCAGAACGGGTGTTCGGGGGAGGCATCGGCAGGAAGTTCGCATTCCTCCCGCAACTGCAGGGCGTATTCACGGCATTCGAGAACAAGCGGATGCCGGCGCCGTTCTCTTGCCTTCCATGCTTCGGCTTCCGCCTCTTCCTCCGCCGCCTTTGCGGCCGCGTTCATTTCCTCGATCCACGCCGCTGCTTCGGCTTCCTCCTCAGGAGTCGGCGGATCGGGCTCCGGCTCGCCCCGCTCGCGGCGGAGGCGCGCGGATTCCTCTTCGTAGATTTGCCCCCAATCGACATTCTCGTCCCAGTTTTTCCGCAGCCGCCGTTCGATGCGGTCGCTGAGCAGATCCATCCGCGCCGCCTCTGCGTCCATCTCCGCCTCGGCGGGCGGAATGAATTCGTCCTCATCCGCGAACGGGTCGGTTTCCGCTGCGGCGACAGCACCCGCCGCATCCTCCATAAACCGGCGCATGGCGTCTGCGCCGGACTCCGCTTGCGCGCGACGATCCTCTTCCGAAAGCGTCCAACGGGGACCGTCTACGATTTCCGTATCGAAGCGGGTTGACTCGATTACGACCCGCCCGTTGGCGCGGGAGAACCACTCGAGGTAGAGCCCATTCGCCCATGTGAGGGCGCTCTCCCGTTCGGCCTTCGGCATCTCCAGAAAGGTTTCCACGGGGACGAGCAGGTCCTTCACCTTGCGCGAGGCGGTGATGTCGCCGGCGCGGCCCTCTTGTTCTGGATGCAGGCCCTGCGGCTCCGCCCGGGCGGGTTCCCTGTTGCGGAAGCGGATACGGGAACCGGCGATGTCCGGCCACGCATTGCCCGTGAGTTCCAGCCGCAGCTCCCCGCCGTCGACGAGACGGATCCAACCGGTCACACGGCCCTTCGTGCGATTGTCGATTTCCCCTTCGACCACCTGTTCAGCGATGCGCCAAGCCATGCCGTCAAGAACACGCGAACAGGCGCTTCAGGCAAGTCCCAATCGCCGGCCAACCGCAATGATTGAACGGGCGGACACGGGGCTGACAATTCCGCGGGGGGCCGGAGCAAGCTCCGACGCCACGATGCCGCGATCAGTGGCGTGCGAGCCTGCCTCGCGCCCTGCCATCCGGATACCCGCCGCCCGTCAATATCCATCGATGGCCATCCGTAGCTGCCGCCCAAACCCCTGCGGCTCCGTAGCGAAGGTTCCGCGAACCTTCGAGTGTGGCCACCCGCTCCGGAGGCAGCAGGTCTACTCTTCATGGACTATCTGCCCTCCCGCGGAATCGACGGAGGCGCGGCTCCGTCGCTACGGGGCGAATCATGCGATTCGTACCGGCTCATCATTCGTCCGCTCCGGGTTCGGTCAGGCGGGCGCGGAGGCGCAGGGCCGGCGCAAGACCGGGCGCAAGTTCCAAGGCGCGCTCAACGCTGGCCAAGGCGTCGTCTTTCCGGTCGGCGACGAAGTAACCGCGCGCAAGATGCAGGTGAGCGTATTCGCTCTCCGGATACAATTCCGTGTTTTTCCTGAAGGCGAGGAGCGCGTCATCGAAGCGGCCGCGGAAGAGCAAACGGCTTGCCCAATCGTGCAGATCTTCCGGCGAAACCGCTTCCGGGCGCCGCCGCCGCTGGTCGAGGTAATCCTCCAGCGCCCGCTCCGCTCCGTGCACGGCGTCGACGAGGTAGAGCCGTGCGTCCGGCGCGACCGGCGGCCGCATGCGGGCGGGCCAGCGGAAGGCCTCCGCCACCGCCGCGATGACCGGCACAAGGAGTTTCCCGCCGGAGTCGGCGTTGGTCATCACGGCCACTCCGTGGCCGGTCTCGGCATGCATGAGCAGGTAAGCCCGATAGCCGTGGTTCGCACCGCTGTGGGCAAAAAGCCCGCCGGGCGCCCCGGGCGGCCGCATCCATCCAAGGGCCATATGGCGACGGTGGGGCGTCAACATCCACTCCGCAGCCGCCGGGGAGACCAAAGTCGCGGGCAGGCCGCGCCTCGCTTTGGCCGTCTCGATCGCGATCACAGCGGCGTCGCCCGGCGTCGTCCAGAGCCCGGCCGCCGCCTGCTCGGGCTGCACGCGCCAGCGTCCCGGCAGGACCCCGCCCACGACGTTGTGTCCGCTCGCGGCCTGCCGTGCGCGCTCGGGCGGCAGGGGCTGCGCAAAGGTGCTGTAGCGCAGGCCGAGGGGCCGGAAGACCCGTTGCTCCACCAGTTCGGCGAAGTCCATGCCGGTGCGTTCCGTCAATACCTGCTGCACCACCATGTAACCCATCCCGCCGTAAACCAGCGCCTCGCCGGGAGGCCGGACGATCGTGGCCGGCGGGTTCACCGCCGGGGGCTCGGCATCGAGCATCTGCCGCAGGTCCGGCAATTCGGCCCCGGGATCGTAACCCGCGAAGCCGCCCGGCGGCAGACCCCCGGTGTGGCCGAGCAGTTCCCGCAGGGTCGGCGCCCGGTCGATCCCCGGCCCGTCCGGACGCAGCGTCCATTCCCTGAGCCATTCGTTGACGGAAACATCGAGATCGAGTTCGCCGGCCTCCACCAGCAGCATGGTCATGAGCGCGGTGACCGGCTTGGAAATGGAAGCCGCCTGGAAAAGCGTGCCGGGCGTCACCGGCCTGTCGCTCCCCGCTTCGAGGACGCCGAATCCCGCCGTCCAGACGACTTCGAAATCGTCGATCACCGCGACACTCACCCCCGGCACGGCCAAGTGCTCCATCCATTCCGCCAGCCCCGGCTCAAAGACCGAGCCGTCGTCCAGCCGCAGGACCGGCATGGCCCGGTCCAAAGCGGCGGCGGGGTCTTCAGGCAACACCCGCGCGCGGTCTGAAAGCGCGGCGCAGCCGACAAACAACAGCACCGCCGCGCAAACCGGCGCGCCGCACGCCCTTCCACTGCCGGCGAATTTACCGCAATCACCTTCGTTCGCGGGCCTCGAATCCATTGACGGCGAGCTTAGCATCAAGATACACGGAGATTTTTGATCTTGAATAATAGACGGCCTTTGAAGTGACGACAAAAGTCAGGTCATAAAGCTCTGAAAACAGCGTCAAGTCGACAACGTTTCCATCCTCATAATGGATACGCATTTCGATTACAAATTACCTTCCTGATCATTCGTTTCATCCTGCCACCGCCGCATTCACGCATCACACCGTCATGGATACCATGCGCGGCTGCAGGGTCAACTTCATTGCAGCATCCGAAGGGTGCCGCAGGCGCTTGGAAACGAAGGGTAATCAAGGGAGGATTCCGATGGTGGGAACAAGTCAGGTGGATGCGCGCATCCAAACAGTAGGTGCGAGACCTTGTGTCCGCACCCCGCGCCGCCCGGGCTCACGCAAGAGCCTCTTCCGGCCATCACCCAAACGGGGGCACCAGAGGTCGAAGACCATGTCCGCGCTTCGATGGAGTCCGTACCTGCCCCGCCCGACACGGACAAGAATGTCCGTGCTCCGTTTCAAACCGTGTCCACTTCGCCCGTCAGAACACGGGTCTTACCTCCGGCCATCTCCGCTTCGCACACCTCCAATTCGTGTCCCATCCGCCGCGGACCGGTTCCGGGGAGCGCAGCGACGGCCGCCCACTCGTCTACCCTCCCCGGAAATGAGACGGGCACGGGTCAATTTTCCGGCACGGTCGGTCCCTCAGGCCACGCTTCGCAGGCAAGGCAATTCCCCGTGGCGTCGGAGCTTGCTCCGGCCACCCGTGGCAAAAGCTTTGGCTCCGCAGGCACCACAACCGAACGGCCCCACTTAACCTTGAAATCCGCATATCCCATTCCCGTTTTTCAAGTCTAATCGAAAAAAACACCCCGGTCCTCCCTCGCCTCCTGCGCGGGGTCGCTGCGAAACGTCTCGCGACGGGATTTCTCCCCTCCGCCGCGTATGGACGCCGCCCAACCGTAAAGGCGGCGGTGCCCGCCGCCCTCCACGGCGCTCCGCGCTCGTCCTCCGGATGATACGGAGTCGAACTCAGAACGACCGTATTTCCACGTCTGCCCGGCTTGTCCGAGCGCCATTGGGGTCAAGGCTCCCAACCCCCGCTAATGGGGGCGTGAAGATTTTCTTAAACTTTTTCTTGAAACGGGCGGGGGCCGATTGCAAGCTGACTAACGTCGCGCGGTGCGTTCGCACCGCAATCGACGCGAAGGGGATTCGCGGCGCGCTCCGGCGCGGCGCGGTTCCGCTTCCGGCCACTGCCCCGGCCCACGGTCTCAGCCAATTTCACGCACAGCACCGACGCTCCACAAATCAGACCCGCGTATGGAACCACCGACGTACTGGCCCTTTGTCGTTTACACGGGCGTGGTGTTGGCGGTTGCGGCGGGGATGTTGTTTCTCTCGCACTTTCTCGGGGAACGGCACCGCGAGCGGTGCACGGCCGAGCCGTATGAATCGGGGGTGCCGCCGACCGGCAGCGGGCGCACACGCTTCTCCATCAAGTTTTTCCTCATCGCCATTCTCTTCGTCATCTTCGACCTCGAGCTGGCCTTCATATTCGCATGGGCCACGGCGGTTTTGGAGCTGGGGTGGAGCGGATTCACCGGCGCTTTGGTTTTCATTCTGATCCTCGCCGTCGGCCTCGTGTATGAATGGCGCATGGGCAGCCTCGACTGGACCAGCAGCGCGCACCTGCGCCGCCCGCGCATGCCCGCATACATGAAGACGGGCGCGCAGGACAATTCACCCGCAACCCAATCCTCCGACCCGCCGACACCATGAAATGGTCTCTCTCCCGTCCCTCCTCCGCCCCGGCCTCCGGTCCCGATGACGCGTCCACCGAAAGCGGGTTCGACGAAGCCGTGGGCAAGATCCTCGCCCTCTCCCGCGTGCAGGACCTCGTCGCATGGGGCCGCAAGCACAGTATCTGGCCGTTTAACTTCGGTCTCTCCTGCTGCTTCGTGGAAATGGCGACGACGGTGACGAGCAAGTACGACATCGCCCGGTTCGGCGCGGAGGTGCTGCGCGGTTCGCCGCGGCAGGCGGATGTCATGGTCATCGCGGGCACCCCCTTTCTCAAGATGGCGCCGGTCATCAAGCGCCTCTACGAGCAGATGATGGAGCCGCGCTGGGTCATCTCGATGGGTTCCTGCGCGAATTCCGGGGGGATGTACGACATCTACAGCGTCGTGCAGGGCGTCGACAAGATCCTCCCCGTGGATGTCTACGTGCCGGGGTGCCCGCCGCGGCCGGACGCCTTCATGCACGGGGTCGTGCTCCTGCACAACGCGGTGGGCAAAGAGCGGCGCCCGCTCGGCTGGTGGATCGGCCCGCAGGGCGTCGAAAAGCCGGGCCGCGAATCCCGCCGCGACCTCATGCGCGACGAACGCATGTCGATGACCCGCCTCCCGCCGCCCGACCACGTTTGAACAAAGCCACTCCGCCGCACAGCCCGCCGAACCCCGCCTATCACACCATGTCCGTCACACTCCCGCCCGACCTGCAGAGCGCGGTCCTCGCCGAGGAAACGATCCTCGGCGGGGTGCCCGCGATGTGGATCGACCGGGGACGGATCGTGGAGGTGCTGCGCCATTTCAAAACGGCGGCGGAGAAGCCCTTTCCCATGCTCTACGACCTCAGCGCGGTGGACGAGCGGGAGCGCGCGCCGCGCGCGGGCCGGCCGGCGTCGGCCTTCACCGTATTCTACCACCTCTTTGCCCTCGACGGGGCGCGCGATGTGTTGCTCAAGGTGCCGCTCACCGCCGATGCCCTTGAAGTCCCCAGCATCACCGCCCTGTGGCCGGCGGCCGACTGGTATGAGCGCGAGGTCTGGGACATGTTCGGCATCCGCTTTGACGGGCACCCGCGCCTGCGCCGCATCCTCATGCCGCCGACATGGAAGGGGCATCCCCTGCGGAAGGACCATTACGCCCGCGCCACCGAGGCGGGCCCCTTTTCGCTGCCCGAAGACCGCCACGAGGAGGAGGAGCGCGCCCTGCGCTTCAATCCCGGCGAGTGGGGCCTCGAAGCGGAGTCGGAGGACAGCGAGTTCATGTTCCTCAACGTCGGGCCGCAGCATCCCGGTACCCACGGCGTCATACGCTTTGTCCTGCAGTTGGACGGGGAGGAGATCCTCGATGTCGTCCCCGATATCGGCTACCACCACCGCGGCGCGGAAAAGATGGCCGAGCGCCAGAGCTGGCACACCTACATCCCCTACACCGACCGCGTCGACTACCTCAGCGGCACGCTCAACAACCTCCCCTACCTCATGGCCGTCGAGCAGCTCGCGGGCATCGAGGTGCCGCCGCGCGCGCAGATGATCCGCGTCATGCTCTGCGAGCTGTTCCGCATCTCCAACCACCTCGTCTGGTACGGCACCTACGCGCAGGACGTCGGCCAGCTCTCACCCGTCTTCTACATGTTCTCCGACCGCGAACGCCTCTTCGGGATCATCGAGGCGGTCTGCGGCGCGCGCATGCACCCCAACTGGTTCCGCATCGGCGGGGTGGCGGCGGACCTGCCCGAGGGGTGGGAGCGTCTCGTGCGCGAGTTCCTCGACTACATGCCGCGCCGCCTGCGCGAGTATGATAAAATGGTCATGGGAAATCAATTGATCAAGGCGCGCACAGTGGGGATCGGCGCCTTCAATGCCGCCGAGGCCGTCGAATGGGGGGTCACCGGGCCCGCCCTGCGCGCCTGCGGGGTGGAGTGGGACCTGCGCAAAATCCGCCCCTACTGCGGATACGAACAGTTCGAATTCGACGTGCCGGTCGCGCACAAGGGCGATTGCTACGACCGCGGCCTCGTCCGCATCGAGGAGATGCGGCAGAGCCTGCGCATTGTCCGCCAGTGCCTCGACAACATGCCCTCCGGCCCGGTGAAGGCGGACCACCCGCTCACCACGCCGCCGCCCAAGGACCGCGTCATGCACGACATCGAGACGCTCATCACCCACTTTCTCGCAGTGAGCTGGGGGCCGGTCATTCCGGCGGGCGAATCGATCGGGCGCATCGAGGGGTCCAAGGGCCTTTACAGCTACTACGCCGTGAGCGAAAAAGACACCATCCCCTACCGAATGCGCATCCGTTCCTCCTCCTTTCCGCACATGCAGTTTATCCCGGAGATCAGCCGCGGCCACATGATCCCCGACCTCCTCGCCATCATCGGCGCCACGGACTTCGTCCTCGCCGATGTCGACCGCTAACCCCGCACCCGCACCGAACATGTTGAGCGACAGCGAACGCAAGGCCATCGAAGCCGAACTCCCCCTCTACGAGCGGCGGCGCTCTCTCTGCATCGAGGCGCTCAAAATCGTGCAGGAGCACCGCGGCTGGGTGTCCGACGAGGCCGTCGCCGACATCGCGGAATTCCTCGGCATGGGGGCGGACGAGGTGGACAGCGTGGCGACCTTCTACAACCGCATCCACCGGCACGAGACGGGGCGGCACGTCATCTACCTCTGCGACAGCGTGAGCTGCTGGATCATGGGGTGCGACCGCGCGCGCGAACGCCTGCGCGAGACGCTCGGCATCGACTTCGGCGAGACCACGCCGGACGGACGTTTCACCCTCCTGCCCATCGCCTGCCTCGGCGCGTGCGACCGCGCCCCCGCGCTCATGGTGGGCGACGAACTCTACGGCCCCGTGGACCCCGCCAAGGCCGAAGAACCCCTCGGGAAGCACCCATGAACCGCCGCCCCCTCACCGCGCTCATCCACCCCGGCGAGCCGCCGCCCGACCTCAAAGCGTATGAGGCGGCGGGCGGTTACGCCGCCGTGCGCGCAGCGCTGCGGGACCTACAACCGGCGGACGTCATCGACCGGGTGAAGCAGGCGGGGCTGCGCGGCCGCGGGGGCGCCGGTTTCCAGACCGCCATGAAGTGGAGCTTCGTGCCGCAGGGCGACGACGCGCCGCGGCGCAAATACCTTGTCTGCAACGCCGACGAAATGGAGCCGGGCACCTTCAAGGACCGCTACCTCATGGAGGGCAATCCGCACCAGCTCATCGAAGGCATGATCCTCGCCGCCTACGCCATCGGCGCGGAGGTGGCCTATATCTTTCTGCGCGACGAGTATCCGCTCTGCGCCAAACGCCTGCGCGCCGCCGTCGCCGAGGCGCGCGCCGCCGGGCATCTCGGCAAAGACATCCACGGCTCCGGCTTCCACCTCGACATCCACCTCCACATCAGCGCGGGCCGCTACATCTGCGGCGAGGAGACGGCCCTCCTCAACGCCCTCGAAGGCAAGCGCGCCGTGCCCCGCGCCAAGCCGCCGTTTCCGCCCGTGGCGGGCCTTTGGGGCAAACCCACCATCGTCAACAACGTGGAGACGCTCTGCTTCGTGCCGCACATCCTCCGCCACGGCGCGGATTGGTTCCGCGGCCTCGGCAAAGGGAGCGACGGCGGCACCAAGCTCTACGGCGCGAGCGGGCGCGTGCGCCGTCCGGGCATCTGGGAGCTGCCCATGGGCACGACGATGCGCGAGATCATCGAAGACCGCGCCGGCGGCATGCTCGACGGCTACCGCCTGCGCGGCGTCATCCCCGGCGGGGCCTCGACCGACTTCCTCGTCCCGGAGGAGCACATGGATCTGCCGATGGACTTTGAATCCGTGCAGAAGGCCGGCAGCCGCCTCGGCACCGGCACGATGATCCTCCTCGACGACAAGACCTGCACGGTCGGCATGCTGCGCAACCTCCAGCTCTTTTTCTCGCGCGAGTCCTGCGGCTGGTGCACCCCCTGCCGCGACGGCATCCCGTGGATCGAAAAGACGCTCGCCGCCATCGAGGCGGGCGACGGCCGCGAAGAGGACATCGACCTCCTCCACACCCACACCCGCCTCCTCGGGCCGGGCCGCACCTTCTGCGCGTTCGCCCCCGGCGCCATGGCGCCCCTGCAAAGCGCCCTCCGCTATTTCGAAGACGACTTCCGCCGCCACATCACCGAGCAACGCTGCCCCTACACCAACGGCCGCTGACCCGAAGGAAACCGCCCCGCCATGCCCACCATCCACATCGACGGCACCGCCCACAGCGTCCCCGAGGGCGTCAACCTCCTGCACGCCGCGCTCCAGCTCGGCTACGACCTGCCCTACTTCTGCTGGCACCCCGCCCTCGGCTCCGTGGGGGCATGCCGCCAGTGCGCCGTGCGCCAATACCGCGACGAAAAGGACGAAAAAGGGCAGATCGCCATGGCCTGCATGGTGCCCGCCGTCGACGGCACGCGCTGCTCCATCGCCGACGCCGAGGCGACGGAATTCCGCGCCTCCGTCATCGAATGGCTCATGACCAACCACCCGCACGACTGTCCCGTGTGTGACGAGGGCGGCGAATGCCACCTCCAGGACATGACCGTCATGACCGGCCACTGCTCGCGCCGCCACCGCTTTCCCAAGCGCACCTTCCGCAACCAGTTCCTCGGACCGTTCATCAACCATGAGATGAACCGCTGCATCCAGTGCTACCGCTGCACCCGCTTCTACAACGACTACGCGGGCGGCACGGATTTCGGTGCCTTCGGCGCGCACAACCATGTCTACTTCGGCCGCAGCACCGACGGCGTCCTCGAAAACGAATTCAGCGGCAACCTCATCGAAGTGTGCCCCACGGGCGTCTTCACCGACAAAACCCTCAAGCGCCACTACACACGCAAATGGGATCTCGAAAGCGCGCCCTCCGTGTGCGCGCACTGCTCGCTCGGCTGCAACACCTTCGCGGGGGCGCGCTACGGCGCCGTGCGGCGCATCCTCAACCGCTACCACTCCGCCATCAACGGATACTTCCTCTGCGACCGCGGGCGCTTCGCCTACGAACACGCCAACCGCCCCGACCGCCCGCGGCAACCGCTCGTGCGCGACAAAGACGGAACGATGCGCCCTGCCGTCGCCGCCGTCGCGCTCAAGGCGGCGTCCGACGCCCTCGCGGCGGCCAAGGGCGTCGTCGCCGTGGGCTCCCCGCGCGCCTCGCTCGAAGGCAACTACGCCCTCCGCACCCTCGCCGGCAACGGGCGTTACTCGCCGGGCATGGCCGCCGCCGAGGCCGCCGCCGCCGCCCTCCTTGTCGAGATTTTGCGCGACGGCCCCCTCCCCGCCGCGTCCCTGCACGACCTCGAACAGGCCGACGCCGTCCTCGTCCTCGGCGAAGATCCCGCCGACACCGCGCCGCGCATGGCCCTTGCCCTCCGCCAGGCCGCCCGCCAGCAACCCCTCGAAAGCGTCGACAAGCTCGGCATTCCCCGCTGGTACGACCGCGCCGCGCGGGACATCATCCAAGGCGCGACGGGGCCGCTGCATACGGCATGGACGCAGGCCACCCGCCTCGACGACATTTCGCGGCCCTTCCGCGGCGCTCCGGCGGACATCGCCCGGCTCGGCTTCGCCGTGGCCCACCACCTCGGCGGCGACACCCCTCCGGTGGCCGGCATCGACGACGCCCTCGACGCCCGCGCAAAGGAGATCGCGGAGTCTCTGCGCGCCGCCCGCCGCCCCGCCGTCGTCACGGGCACGAGCCTGCACTCCCGCCCCGTCCTTCTCGCCGCCGCCGCCGTCGCCCGTGCCCTCTTGCAGGCCAACGGCGAAAACGCCCGCCTCGGCGCGGTCTTCGGCGAAGCCAACACCGTCGGTGCCACGCTCCTCGGCGGACCGCCGCCCGAAGAACTCCTCGAATCCCTCGATGCAGGCAAGGCCGACACCCTCGTCGTCCTCGAAAACGACCTCACGCGCCGGGTAGCCCCCGCATTGCTCCAACGCGCCCTTGAGGCCGCCCGCTGCGTCATTGCCCTCGACTGCGCGGCCACTCCCGTCGTGGAGCGGGCCGACATCGTCCTCCCCGCCGCAAGCTTCGCGGACGCCGCCGGCACACTCGTCAACCACGAGGGCCGCGCCCAGCGGTTCTTCCCGGCGCTTCCGCACACCGACGACCTGCGCGAGTCATGGCGCTGGCTCGCCGCGCTGACCGACGCCACGTGGGACTCCCTCGACGACATCCTCCTCGCCCTCGCGAAGGACTTTCCGCACCTCGCGCCCGCCGCCGAGGCCGCGCCCGGAGAGGATTTCCGCCTCAACGGACGCAAAGCGCCGCGGTCCTCCCGCCGCTACAGCGGGCGCACCTCGCAACTGGCCGACCGCTCCCTGCACGAACCCCGCCCGCCCGACGATCCCGACAGTCCCCTCGCCTTCTCCATGGAGGGCGCGGCACCTACCTGCGGAAGCACCGCCAATTCCGGGGAAAAGAATGTCCCCTCTCCGGCAGGCGTCCAGAAGCACCTACCGTCGTCGTTGGTTTCCCACTACCAGACACCGGGCTGGAACTCCGTGCAGTCGCTCACGCGTTTCCAGGAAGAAATCGCCGGTCTCTGCCGCGGGGGCGATCCCGGCGCGCTGCTCTTTGCCGCGCCGGGCGGAAACGGCGCGCTCGCGGGCAGCCCGCCGCGTCCCTTCAACCCCGGCGCCGGCCCCGGTCTTCTCACCGTCCCCGCCCACGACGTCTTCACCTCGGACGAACTCGCCGCCCTCTCGCCGCCCGTCGCCGAACGCGCCGCGCCGCCGGTCTGCCGTCTCCATCCCGAGGACGCCGCCGCGCACGGCATCGCCGACGACACGGACGCACGCATCGAAATCGACGGCGCTTCCGCCGTTCTCCGCGCGCGCCTGGATCCCTCCCTCGCGCGCGGCCTCATCGCCCTGCCCGTGCCCGTGCCGGGCCTGCCGCCGCGCGCCGACGACACCTACGCCACCGTAAGGCCCGCCCCCTGACCATGGACCCGACCCTCCAGAGCGTTCTCCTCGGACTCACGGTGCTCTTCGTCCTGCTGCACCTTGCGGGCTTCCTTATCTGGGTCGAACGCAGGCTGCTCGCGCTCATGCAGGACCGCCTCGGCCCCAACCGCGCCGGACCCTTCGGGCTCTTCATTATCGTCGCCGACATCATCAAGATCTTCACCAAGGAGGACTGGACGCCTCCCTTCGCCGACCGGCCCGTCTTCGTCCTCGCCCCGGCGATCATCATGATCACCGCGCTGCTCGGCTTCACCGTGGTTCCGTTTGCCCCGGGGCTCGTCGTCATGGATTCCAACATCGGCGTGCTCTTCTTCCTCGCCATGTCGTCGATGGGTATTTACAGCGTCATTCTCGGCGGCTGGGCCTCGAACAGCAAATACTCTCTCCTCGGCGGCCTGCGCATGTCCGCGCAAATGTTCAGCTACGAGGTCTTCATGGGGCTCGCGCTCATGGGCGTGGTCATCCTCGCCGGATCCCTCAACCTCAGCGACATCGTGGAGGCGCAGCGCGGCATGTGGTTTGTCGTTCCCCAGTTCATCGGCTTCGTCCTCTTCCTCATCGCCGGCCTCGCCGAGAGCCACCGCCTGCCCTTCGACATGCCCGAAGCGGAGAGCGAACTGGTCGCCGGGTTCCACGGCGAGTATTCGAGCATGAAGTTCGGCATGTTTTTCGTCGGTGAATACATGGGGCTCACGCTCATCAGCGCGCTCATCGTCACGTTCTTTTTCGGCGGATGGCTCGGGCCGGGTTTTCTGCCTCCGGTCGTCTGGTTCAGCCTCAAGACCGCTCTCTTCATCGGATTCTTCATCCTCCTGCGCGCCGCCATTCCGCGTCCGCGCTACGACCAACTCCTCGCATGGGGCTGGAAGTACCTCCTCCCGCTCTCCCTCGTCAACCTCGTCGCCACCGCCGTTGTCGTGCTCATCCGCCACGGCTGATCCCGCCCGTTATGAACCTAATCTTCCCAGTTGAATCGCCGCCATGTTAAGCCATATCCGCACCCTCTGGCTGGTTTTTCTCCACCTCTTCCGGAAGAAGGAGACGATCCAGTATCCGGAAAAGAAAGCCTACCTCGCCCCCCGCTACCGGGGCCGGATCATCCTCTCGCGCGATCCGGACGGCGGCGAACGCTGCGTCGCCTGCCAGCTCTGCGCCGTCGCCTGCCCGGTCGACTGCATTGCCCTCGACGGCACGGAAGACGAACACGGCCGCCGCTTCCCGTCGTTCTTCCGTATCAACTTTTCCCGGTGCATTTATTGCGGTTTCTGCGAGGAAGCCTGCCCCACCTACGCCATCCAGCTCATTCCCGACTTCGAGATGGCGGAATACAACCGCAAGAACCTTGTCTACGAAAAGGAGGACCTCCTCATCAACGGCGAGGGAAAATACCACGGCTACAATTTCTACCGCGTCGCCGGCCTCGCCATCAAAGACAAGGACAAGGGCGAAGCGGAAAACGAGTCGCCCCCCGTCGATCCCAAATCCCTCCTGCCGTGAGCCCCGGAACCCGCGCCCGCACGCCATGACCCTCGCTTTCTACATCGCCGCCGCCGTCGCCCTCGCCGCCACCTTCCGCGCCGTCACCCACGCCGACGCCGTGCACGCCCTGCTCTACTTCATCGTATCCCTGCTCGCCGCCGCCGTCATTTTCTACATCCTCGGCGCGCCCTTCGTGGCCGCGCTCGAAATTATTATCTACGCGGGCGCGATCATCGTGCTCTTCCTCTTCGTTGTCATGCTCCTGCACATCGGCCGCGGGCAGCGGCGCGAGGAACGCACGTGGATCCGCCCGCGCGTGTGGATCGGCCCGGCCATGCTCGCCGCCGTCCTTCTCGCCGCCACCGTCACGGTGATCCTCGCCGAATCGCCGCCCGCTCCATACGACCTGCCCCAGGCGACCGCGCCTTCCGATATCGGCGTCTCGCTCTTCGGACCCTATGTTGTCGCCGTGCAACTGGCCGCCCTGCTGCTGCTTGCCGGACTGGTCGGCGCCTCGCACCTGCGCCGCCACGACAAGAGCACTCCCCTGCGCGCGAAAGGAGACCCGCCGTGAACACGCACGTCCCGCTCGAACACGTCATGCTCCTCGCCGTGGCCCTCTTCGCCATCGGCCTCGCCGGGCTGCTCGCGCGGCGCAACCTCATTTTCATGCTTGTGAGCGTGGAGGTGATGCTCAACGCCGCCGGGCTCGCCTTTATCGCGGCGGGCGCCTACTGGGGCCAGGTCGACGGGCAGAGCATGTTCATCTTCATCCTCACCATGGCGGCGGCCGAGGTCGCGGTCGGCCTCGCCATCATTCTTCAGTTCCACTGGCGGCACCACCACCTCGACGCGGATGCCGCCGCCACGATGAAAGGCTGACGAATGTACGACCTTCTCTGGCTTGTCCCCGCCCTGCCCCTCGCCGGCTTTCTTGTCATCGCCGCGGGCGGACATCGGCTGCCCGCCGCGGCGGCGGGATGGATCGGCTGCGCCGCCGTGGGCATACCCGCCGTGCTTTCGCTCGTCTTCGCCGCCGGTTTCCTCTTCGCGCCGCCGGACGGCCACGCCCACACGCAGATACTCTGGACGTGGATCGGCACGGAAACCCTGCGGGCCGAGGCCGCCCTCCGCCTCGACGCGCTGTCCCTAACGATGACAGCGGTCATCACCATAGTGGGTTTCCTCATACACATATACTCCACCGAGTACATGCGCGGCGACGACGGGTTCCGGCGGTTCTTCGCCTACCTCAATCTTTTCGTCGCGGCGATGCTTGTCCTCGTCCTTGCCGACAACCTTGTCCTTCTCTTGCTCGGCTGGGAAGGCGTGGGCCTGTGCAGTTTTCTGCTCATCGGTTTCTGGTACGGCAAGCGGGAAAACGCCATGGCCGCCCGCAAGGCCTTTCTCGTCACCCGCACCGGCGACGTCGCGCTTCTGCTCGGTATTTTCCTCCTCGTGCGCGAGACCGGCACAACAAATATCGCCGAGATTCTCGCGCGTTTGCCCGACGTGTGGGCGGAGGGCTCGGCCACGGCCAACGCCGCCGCCCTCCTGCTCCTCGGCGGAGCCGTCGGGAAATCCGCGCAACTGCCCCTCCAGGTGTGGCTGCCCGACGCCATGGCCGGCCCCACCCCGGTGAGCGCGCTCATCCACGCCGCCACCATGGTCACGGCGGGCGTCTACCTTATCGCCCGTACCCACGGAGTCTTCCTCCTCGCGCCGGACATTATGTTTGTCGTCGCCCTCGTCGGCGCGGCCACGCTCCTCCTTGGCGCGCTCGCCGCCCTCGCGCAGAGCGACATCAAGCGCGTCCTCGCCTACTCCACGGTGAGCCAGCTCGGCTACATGTTTCTCGCCCTCGGCGCGGGCGCGTGGTCGGCCGCCATGTTCCACTTCATGACCCACGCCTTCTTCAAGGCGCTGCTCTTCCTCGGCGCGGGCGCGGTCATCACCGCCCTGCACCACGAGCAAAACCTCTTCCGCATGGGCGGACTGCGCAAACAGCTGCCCCTCGTCTTCTGGACGTTTCTTATCGGCGCCGCCTGTCTCGCCGCCGTGCCCCTCATCAGCTCCGGTTTCTACAGCAAGGAGAAGATTCTCTGGGATGTATGGATTTCTCCCTACGGCGGCCCCGGTTTCTGGATCGTCGGTGCGCTCGGCGCATTCCTCACCGCGCTCTACAGCACGCGCATGGTCGTGCTTGTCTTCTTCGGAGAAGCAATGACGCAGGTCTCGGCGCGGCCGGGCGCGCGCGTCTCGTTCGTCCTCGTTGTCCTCGCCATCTGGTCGGTCATCGGCGGGGGTGTGGAGCTGCCGCACACGTTCGCCCAAGTCAAAGTATTCTCCGGCTTCCTCGCCCAAACGGTCACACCCGTGGTGGAGCTGCCACCCGGTCTCGACTGGCTCCTGTGGCTCCTCCTCGGGATCGCCTCGGCCCTTGTCTTCGGCGGCATCGCCGCCGGGTGGGCGCTCTACCCCGGCGGCCAGCCCGCCCACGCCCTGCGCCCGGCCGCAGACGACGCCGCCCGCCGCGGCCCCCGCTCAAACCGGGGCCGAAGCAACCCCCCCGCCC
>JAFIGH010000047.1 GCA_020831525.1 Opitutales bacterium | reverse complement strand
CCCGCGCAGGCAAAACACCGCCTGAAAACCCCGGCGCCAACGGCGCGATACCCCTGAGCCCAGGGCAACGCCCGGGGATCAAGGGCAACGCGGCCATCCCGCGCGCCGAAGGCGCGATACCCCTCAGCCCGGGGCAACGCCCTGGGAACAAAGGCAACGCCGCCATTCCGCGCGCCGAAGGTGCGCGACGGCAGGACCGCCCAAGCCCCATGTTCCGCAGCGTCAAACCGCAATGGCGCTCGATTGGAAACGACCGGATTTCCCCGGGCACCCGGATTGTCCGAGCGCCATTGAAGTTAGGGTGGACAACCCGGCTTTACGCCAATGAGCGCAAAAGTGCGGGGGCTGGCGCCATTCTGGCCTCACCGCAGGCCAGTGCGGCGGCGGAGGAACCATTCGGCGGAGAAGAGGGCGGCGAGGATGAGGAAGAAGGGCCAGTTGCGCGTGAGGTGGCGGCGGGATTCGACGAGGGGAATTTCTTCGGAGAGGGGGATTTCGTCGAGGCGGCGGGCGTCCTGCCAGTCGAGGTAGCGTCCGCCGGTGAGGCGGGCGAGGTCGCGCAGGGCGGCTTCGCGCAGGCGGGTGTCGGCGAACTCGGCCCCGCCGGGGGCGGCGGCGAAGAAGGCTTCGGGGGTGAGGACTTCGCCGTCGGAGAACTCGATGCGGTAGTCGACGCGGTATTCGCCGGGGCGGGCGGGCTCGATGTTGCCGCGGAAGAGGCCGGGCTCGAGGCTGTCGGGCTGGAGGAGGATTTCGTCGCGGTGACCGCCGGGACCTTCGACGGCGGCGGTGACGCGGGCCTCGCGCTCGGGGCGGAAGTCGCTGCCGCGCACGGAGACGTCGAGGGCGGCGGTGTCTTCGGTGGAGACGCGGCTGCCGCGCAGGGGCACGGCGACGCGCGGGCGGGCGCTGGAGGCGAGCCAAAGGAGTTTGCCGGACCAGAAGGCCCGGTGTTGCTCGAAGCCACGGCGGCTGTCGAGGCGCCAGCGCCATGTGTCGGCGGTGCCCATCCATGAGACGCGGCCGCCGCCGTAGGCCTGGACGGCGGCAAAGACTTCGTCGCCGTCGCGCGAGGTGGCGAGGGGCACGGCGCCGCGCTTGGGTTCGCCCCCGTAGGCGGGCAGGCCCCCGGCGAGGAAGACGCCGGGCCGTTGGAAGAGGACGCCGCGCGGGCCGTCGGTGAAGACGGGGTCGGCTTCGAGGGAGAGGTGGCGGTCGTCGCGCACGGCGACGGGGCGCGCGGTGCGCACGGGGAGCATGCCGAGGAGAGCTTCGGCGTCTGTCGGCACGGGGCCGATGGCGAGGAGCCCGCCGGCGCGGTTGGCGACGAGGGCGCGAAGGCCTTCGAGGGCGGATTCGTTGAAGCGCGGGGCGGTGGTGAGGTCGAGGACGACGGCATCGAACTGGAGAAAGAAGGCGCCGTCTTCGGGGAACTGTTCAATGGGCTCGACGGCGGTGCCGCCGCCGGTGTCGTCCGGACCGGACCATGTCCACACGTCTTCGGCGGTTTGGATGAGACCGTAGAGGGCGATGCGGTCGTCCCCCGCGGCGACTTGGCGGAGGAAGCGGAACTCGGGGCGCAGGCGCTCGGCGAGGTAGAGCACGCGGAAGCGGTCGGGTTCTTCGACTTCGACTGTGGCGTAGTCCTGGTCGGTGGCGGGGTTGGTGCCTTCGACGGTGCCGGCGATGCGCACGCGGTAGCTGTGGAAGCCTGTGGGCGGCGGCGGCACTTCGAAGCGCACGGTCTCCTCTTCGCCGGCGGCGAGTTGCACGGGGAGGGTGTCGATGCGGGAGGCGCCGTGGAGCAGTTCGACGTCGGCCTCGATGTCGCGGCCGAGAGTGTTGCGCACGGTGGCTTCGAGACCGAAGGGCTGGCGGGCGTCGACGCTGAGGCGCGTGCGCGTGAATTCGACGGAGAGGTCGCGCGGGCGTCCGGGCGTGCCCACGCCCACGGCGGTGACGGGGATGCCGGCGTCGCGCAGTTCGCGCCCGGCGTCGATCATGCGGGTCTCGCCGGCGGTTTCCTGCCCGTCGGTGAGGAGGAGGACGGCGGCGAGGGTGCGCCCGGTGTCGCCGCGGTCGCGCAGGACGGAGCGCAGGGCGTCGCCCGTGGCGGTGACGCCGCCCGGCTCGGGGAGCGGTTCGCCGGGGGCGAGAACACGGACGCCGCGGGCGTAGGCGTGCAGGCGCAGGGGATGCCGCTCCGCGAGGCGGGAGGCGGCGGAGGTCTCGTCGCCGAGGTCGAGGAGGGCGGCGACGGCTTCGTGGCGGCTCGTTCCGCCGGGGAGGTCGCGCACGCCCATGCTGCCCGAAGTGTCGGCGAGGACGGCGACTTCGATGGCGTCGGTGTCGGGCTCGAAGCGGGAACAGTAGGGCTGCACGGCGAGCACGGCGAGGCCGAGGAGCCCGCCCGCGCGCAGGGCGGCCAGCGCGCCGAGGTAGCGCGGGGGCACGAGCCCGGAGGCGCGGCGGAGCGTCCACAGGACCAGTCCGAGCCCGAGAAGAACGAGCGCGAAGATGAGCCAAGGATGCGTCAGCGGGTCAAGGGACATCCTCAATCGTCATCGTTTTCACGTTCGGAAACATAAGCCAACTTCCAATGGCGTGGTCCGCGAGTCAACAACCGGAACGCGGATTCCGCAAGGCGGCGAAAACGGTGGTCGGGTATTCCGCTGCGCGCGAGAGGGGAGGCGGGGATGGATACGAGATAGGTGAAGTCTTCCACCGCCTGCCGGCAAGCTGCCGCAGCTTGCCGCTTGACAGCCGGCCTTTGTCAGACAAATTGAAAGACATGAAGTCAGTAACGACCCGGGAAATCCAGCAAAACACGCGTTCGATCCGTCAGCGGCTGGAATCCGGAGAATCCTTGCAGTGGGCGATTCGCGGCCGGGTTGTCGCGCATTTGACACCGGCAAGAGGTCGAAGTGAGCACATCGACTGGGGCGATCCGCTCCAACGTCTGGAGTCGCTCTATACACGTTCCAGCGGCGAAGAGAGCGCTTCGGCCGCGGACCAAATCTATCAAGACCGTGGCTGAGTTCACCGACTATTTCGACAGCGGCGTATTGGTGAAAATCTATCAATTGGAGGCGGGCTCCCGCGAGGCGGCAAGACGGGTTCGGCGGGCGGGCCTTATTCCGTTGCCGTTTCTCGCGGAGATGGAAATGCGCAATGCCCTGCGCGTTCTTCATGGACGAAACCAGCTAACGGAAGAAACCTTGGAGGGGGCTCTGTCGCTCATGGATGCAGACATCGTTCAAGGCAGGCTTGCCCGGACTGTCCCGGACTCCGCCAGAGTCGCTTCAACCGCCGAGAGACTTTCGCGAAACTTCAGTGCCCCGACGCTTTGCCGGACACTGGATTTGCTTCATGTCAGCCTTGCGGTGGAGCTGGAAGCCCCCCGTTTCCATACAGGGGACAAGCGGCAAGCTGCATTGGCGAGAAAAGCAGGGCTGCGTGTTTCCTTCCTGGGGCAATGACTTGCCGGGACGACCCCGCGACGGAGGCGGAACCGGCGGTTTGCGGATCCCCGGCGCCCCTTCAGGGCGCGGAAATCCGGAACCGGGAAACCCATGGTTGTCACCATGGGCTGTCACCCGGCGCCCCTTCGGGGTGCACTCGAGTTTGGGTCGTCTGGGTTCAGGCGGTTGTGGCGAACAGGGCGCCCCTTCGGGGCTCAACCGCCGGCCGGCAATGGCACCCGGTAACGTCTGCATTGCACGGGAGGTTTCCGCGCAAACATCGGGCGGGACTTCCGCTCCGCTTTCGAGTTCCCGGCTTATCCGCGCGCCATTCCCGCCGACCCGTGGTGCAACCGTAAGGCGGTTGCCGCATGGCGCGCCGGGCACCGCCGGGACGACCCCGCGCCAACGGCGCGTACGGTGACAGCCCATGGTGCCAACCATGGGTTTCCGTGGTCACACCGCGGTTGCGCCCTGTAGGGGCGCCGGAAGCGCGGCGAATCCGTGGCCGTGCACCCGGTGCGGAATTCCGGGGTCGGGAGACGAAGTGGTCGGATCGGTCGTACACATTGTGCCACGGGGGGATCCGGCGGTTTGCGGATCCCGGCGCCCCTTCAGGGCGCGGAAATCCGGAACCGGGAAACCCATGGTTGTCACCATGGGCTGTCACCCGGCGCCCCTTCGGGGTGCACTCGAGTTTGGGTCGTCTGGGTTCAGGCGGTTGTGGCGAACAGGGCGCCCCTTCGGGGCTCAACCGCCGGCCGGCAATGGCACCCGGTAACGTCTGCATTGCACGGGAGGTTTCCGCGCAAACATCGGGCGGGACTTCCGCTCCGCTTTCGAGTTCCCGGCTTATCCGCGCGCCATTCCCGCCGACCCGTGGTGCAACCGTAAGGCGGTTGCCGCATGGCGCGCCGGGCACCGCCGGGACGACCCCGCGCCAACGGCGCGTACGGTGACAGCCCATGGTGCCAACCATGGGTTTCCGTGGTCACACCGCGGTTGCGCCCTGTAGGGGCGCCGGAAGCGCGGCGAATCCGCGGCCGCGCATCCTCGACCGACCGCCAGAATGGCAGCCGACTACAGCGGTCGGGCTCGTTCGGTGAGCATCGCGGCGCGTGTGTGCGGTTGGGAGACCGTAGCTGCCTGACCTTGACTCGGCTGAGCCTGCCGAAGCTTGGTCGGCAGCCCGGCGCGCGCGGTCGGCGGTGATCGTGTTCGTGCGGTTGGCGGGGACGGCCCCGGCGGCGGCGTGGTGCGGACCAGCCTGCGACGAACTCAGCCGAGTCGAGGTCTCACACCTACTATGGCGGTGCCCGCCGTGGCCCCGGCCTTTTCCGAGCGCCATTGCCCTCTGCCCGCGCGACGAGGTATTCGTCACCGGTCTTCCTCTGACAGGCGGCGGAAGTATTCTTCCACCTGGCGTTGGTAGCGGGAGGGGGCGTCGCCGCTGAGGCGCCGGGTGGCGCGTTCGTCGAGGCTTTGGCGGAGGTGGCGCAGGAGGGCGCGCGAGGCGGTGCCGACGGCGGCATCGGTGTCGCGCAGTTTGCCGTCCCATGTGCGGGCGCCGCTTTCCTCGCCGAGGCGGGCGGAGAGTTCGCGCAGCTGGCTGTCGTCGAGGCGGTCGCCGGCCTCACCGAGAAGCCCGGAGAGGCGGTTGCGCAGGTCGGCGAGGCGTTGGGCGCCGTTTTCGCCCTCGTCGGCGGGACCTTCGCCTTCACCGTTTTCGGCGGCGGCCATGGCGTCGCCTTCGCCGTTGTCTCCGGGTGCCGGGGCTTCGCCTTCGCCGCCGTCTTCGGCGAGCTGGCCGAGTTCGCGGCGGGCGCGGTCGAGTTCGGCGAGGGCGCGGCGCACGGCGGCGTCGGAGAGTGCGGGGACGTCGGCTCCGGCTTCGCGCAGGCCGCCCGCGGCGGCGTCGAGGTCGGCGGCGGCCTGTTCCTGGAAGTCCTCCGCGCGGTCGAAACGCTCGTAGAGGAGGGCGTTGGCGGCGCGGGTCATGGTGCCGCCGGTGCGGTTTTGGTCTAGATCGCGGCCGACCTGCTCGAGGTTGCGGGCGGCTTCGGGGAATTGCCCGCGCAACTCGGCGGCGGCGCTGTCGAGGTCTTCGCGGAGGCGCTCGAAGTCGGTGTTGAGGCCGGTCTGCGCTTCTTCGAGGCCGTCGGGCGGGCGCTCGCCCGCGGCGGCTTCGCGGCTGGCCTGCGCGCCGCCGGACTGCTGGCCGGCGAGGTCGCCGGCGCGTTCGGCGAGGCCGAGCATCATGGCCCCGGCCATTTCGTTGATGAGGCCTTCGAGGAGGGCGGCGGCGTTGACGAGGGACTCGCCCGCGCGCACGCCGTGGCGCTCGCCGCGGCCCGGTTGGTGGCCGTCGAGGGCTTCGGCGGCGCGGTCCATGCTGCGGTCGGCCTGCTCGAGGAGCTGGGTGAGGGGAGCGGCGGCGGGGAGCTGCGAAAGGCGCTGCGCGATATCGCGGTTTTCCGTGGAGAGGCCGCGCTGGTCTCCGGCGAGGGCGCGGTTTTCGTCCTCGGGGGCGCCGGTGCGTTCGGAGCGGCCCATGGCGCGGTTGAGACCGGACTGGCTGTCGATGAGGGCGTTGAGGTCTTCGAGCAGCGGCGGCAGGTCGGCGAAAGAGGGCAGATCTTCGCCGGAAGGGGCGTCTCCCTCGCCTTCGCCCGGTTCGCCGGGCTCTTCGGCTTCGCCGGTGCCCTCGCCTTCGCCTTCGCCCTCGCGCGCCTGCATTTCGCGGCGGACGGCGTTTTCGAAGGCCACGAGGTTGCGCAGACCGGCAATTTCAGGGGGGATGGCGGGCTCGCCGCGGTTGCGGCTGAGGAGGCTCTCGGCGGTTTCGAGTTCCTCGTTGGCGGCTTCGAGCAGGTCCATCAGCTCGTTGTCCGGGCCGACGAGTTCCCGCACCTGCGTGCGCAGTTCGGTGAGTCCGGCGCGCACGCGGGAGAGGGCGACGGAGAGGTCCTGGCTGGCGCGCACCTGGTCGCGGCCTTCGAGGGCGAGGGAGCGGTAGGTCTCGCGGATGATGCGTTTGACCTCGACGATGAGGGCGCGCACGTCGAGTTCCTCAGTGTCGCCGTCCATTCCATCCATTTCCTCGGGCTCGACGTCTTCGCGCACTTCGATGAAGTAGACTTCGGAGCGCGCGCGCTGGCCTTCGGGGCGGCGGTTGTCGGTGGCCTCGGCGAAGTAGATGACGACGTCGCCGTCTTCCGCGCCGAGGTCGGCGAGGTCGAGGGCGTGAAAGGCTTCGACGTCCGGCGTGCGGCGGTCGGGGGCGTCGTGGAGGACGGCGCGGCGGGGATCGCCCCCGGCCACGGTGACGGACAGCTCGACGCGCGCCACGCCGAAGTCGTCGCCCGCGAAGACCTGGATGCCGACGCGCTCGCCGGGTTCGAGGACGAGGTCCTGCCCGGGAGCGGCGATTTCGACGTGCGGCGGCTCATCGCGGCGGATGTCGATTTCGCGGCGGCCCGTGCGGGTCTCGCGCTCGTGTTCGTCGCGCACGACGATGGCGTAGCGGCCGGGTTGGCCGGGGCGGTGTTCGAGCCGGTGTCGGCCGTCGTCGGTTTCGGCGAAGGCGACTTCGCGGTCGTCGAGGAGGAGTGCGGCGCGGTGGCCGGGAAGTGTCTCCGCCATGAAGTGGAGGACGGTTCCTTCGATGATTTCGATGTCGGCGGGTTCGCGGTGTTCGGCGGGTTCGAGGCCGGTGTAGGCGGGGGGCGCCGTGGTGAGCGCAAAGTCGAGAAGTTCGGGCGGGTCGTAGACCTCAACACCGTACCACGGAGAAACCACCGAGGGCGTGAGGAGACGGTAACGGAACTCCCCGCGCACGTCATAGAAGGTTAACTCGGGCCGGCCCGTCTCGCCCTCAAAGACGGGGTGGCGGCGGCGCTGGCCGTCGGCATCGTCGTATTCGATATGCAGCGCGGGCTCGCCGCGCAGGACTTCGGCGGCGACGGTGAGGTCGCGTCCGCGCCCGACCTCGGCGTGGCCGGGTTCGACGGCGAGGGCGGTGAAGGTGCCCCGCCGCAGGTCGTTGAGGTGGTGCGCGGCTTTTTCCACGACGGGCAGTTGGCTGGCGGCGGCGGCGAGGAGGATGCCGAGGGTGAGGAGAGCGGCGAGCGGCTTGGCGCGGAGCCAGCCGGGAAGAACGGCGGCACGGAAGTCGATGCGGCGGGAGTAGGCTTCGACCTGGCCGAGGAGGGCGGCTTCGACGGGATTGGGCCCGGAGCCTTGGCGCTCGCTCAGCTCGACGGCGCAATGGAGCGCGTCCATGAGTTCCGGGTGGCGGGCCTCCACCTTGTCGGCGATGCCGCGCAGCGCGCGGTGCCGCCGCCAGACGCGTAGGGCTCCCCACACCAGCCCCCCGGCGGCGGCGGCGAGGGCGGCGGCGGTGAGCAGCAGCGCCGGTCCCTCGCGCAGGGAGGCGGCGCGGTTGTAGCCCTCGAGGACGAAGAGCGCGAAGGCGAAGCCGGTGAGCGCCGCCGCCGCGACCAGCCCGGCAAGGCGCACCCGCAGGGCGCGCCGGAGGTCGTGCAAACGTGTGTGGAAAGTGTTCATGAGGGGTGGCGCAAGTTGGCTGTGGCACTCGGAAAAGCCGGGAACGCAAGGGGTCCGTTATTCCGCAAACGGCACCATTCCGGTTCTCGAAAGCGGTAGGAGAGTTCGTCTTTTGTCAGGCCTTCAATTTCGTTGTTTGCGGTGTCCTGATGAAACTGAACTCCGAAAGATCGCCATGTTTGCTGGCGTGTTCCAGTGTCAGGGAAACGACGTTGCCGGAAGCATCGAGATCGAGATAGATGTCTTCGGATAGTTCCTTCGTCTCAACTGGATTTCCTGTGCCCAGCTCAAGGAGTGCCGTATCCGTATCTTCAAAATACCTGATTTTCATTGTAGCTTTCTTTGGTAGTCACGGTCGAAAAACGCGTTGTGAACCGTCTCTCCATCTTCCAATAGAATGACGCGTAACGCGCGGTTTTCAAATTCTTTGATTCGAGCCCATCGTCGAATCCTGCCGTCGGCTTGGACGCTCTCTGCCTCGGGGTTCCGTATCACTCGTTCGATCCATTCGTCTTTGATGCCTGCACGGTCAGATCGCCTCCGGGTGTATCGGAAGTATTCGGTCTGACGGAAATCACTCATCATTCTGTGTGGCTGCTTCGCCGCGTCGGCCCGCGAGGAGGGTTTCGGCGGCGAAGGCGAGGGCGGCGAGGAGGATCATCCACGGCCAGAGGTCGACGGTGCCTTCGGCGGCTTCCCGGATGGCGCCGGCGGTGCGCGGGCCGCGGTAGGCCACGGTGTCGGCCTGCGCGAGGCGGCGGACGGGGTCCACCTGACGAAGAGACCCCTCAGCGGGCGGGATGTTCACGGAAGCGTGGATTCCGTCGGCCTCGATGAGGCCGGGCCGGGCGAGGCGTTCGCCGGTGACGCCGCGGCGGGCGAGGGAGGCGGGCGGGGCGGCGCCCGTTTCGAGTTCGAGCACGCCGCCTTCGCCGGTGGCGGCTTCGGAGAAGATCTCGCGCACGAGCGGGACGAAGGTCGGGCGCACGCGGATGTCGGTGAAGTCGGGGCCGAAGCTGAAGGCGGCGACGTAGACGGAGCCGCGCCCCACGCTCTGCTGCGTGAGGAGGGGGTTGTCGGATTCGGACCGGAGGATGACGGTGGCTTCCGAATCGGCCTCGAAGCGGGCGTAGCGCAGGAGGTTTACGCCGAAGAGGTCGCGCCTTGCGCCCTCGTCGAAGATGCGGGAAAAACGGGACTCCGGGTTGATCCAGCCGGGGTGGTCGATTTCGCGGGCCGCGCCCGGCGGGGCGGTCATCTGGTCGAAGCGGTGGTTGCCGAGGCCGGCGTTGGCGAGGGCGCGGAACATGCGAAGGGGCGAGCGGCCCGGCGTGGCGAGGACGACCCCGCCTTCTTCGACCCATGCGCGCAGGGCGTCGAGCTGGCCGCGGTCGAGGTAGGCGAGGGTGCCGGGCAGGTAGACGGCGCGGGCTTCGGCGAGGACCTCGGCGGAGAAGAAGGCGCGGCTGGAGGAGGCGGGTTCGAAGTTGACCCAGTCGCCCTCGACGTTGGCTTCGAGGGCGAGACGCGTGAAGAAGTAGTCGTCGGCGCGCTCGGGCTCCTCCATCTGCGGGAGAAAGGCGAGGACGCGCAGGGCGGGCGGGCGACCGGTCCAGAAGTGGTGCTCGTTGTCGCCGGGGTAGGGGTCGTCCGGCAGGCGGGCGACAGCGGGGGCGCGCTCGCGGTGCTGAGTTTCGAAGGTGACCGGGCGGGTTTGTCCGGGGTCGAGGGTGACTTCGCGACGGAGGCGGCGGCCGGCGGATTCGATTTCGACGGGGAGGGTGACGGCTTCGTCGCCGTAATTGCGCACGCGGAGGACAGTGCGCGAACCCTCGTCGCCGTATGGGAAGACCCGCGCCTCAAGGATTCCGGCGTTGCCCTCGGCGCGCCCGGCGGTGCCCACGGTGACAGGGGTTACATCGATCCCGTCCGGGACGGCGGGTAGCTCGGTGAGCCATGTGGACTCGTTGAAGTCGGAAATGACGACCAGTTCGCGTTCGCCTTCGCCGCCGAAGAGCACGAAGGCTTCGCGCAGGGCCTCGCCGGGACGGCCGCGCGCGGGCACCGCCTGCGCTTCGTCGACGATGCGGCGCACATCCGCGGGTGCCGCGCCGGGCTCCAGCTGTTCGAGCACGCGGTGGGCGAAGAGCACGAGCCCGACACGCCGGTCGCCGCGTTCGGCGAGGACATCGCGCAAGGCTTCGCGGGCTTCGGCGAGGCCGTCCCACCCGCCAATGCTGGCGGAGGTATCGACGAGGATGATGGTTTCGTGGCCGTCGGCGGGCGCGGCGGCGGCGGCACGGGGCTCCCACTGCGGCTGTGCGAGGGCAAAGACGATGGCGGCGAGGAGAAGCAGCCGCATTGCAAGGAGCAGAAGGTCGCGCAGGCGGCGGCGCTCCTCGCGCGGCTGGCGCGCCAGCGTGATAAAACGGATGGAGGGAAAGCGCACGGGCAGCGCCATCTCGCGCTGCATGAGGTGCGCGATGACGGGCGCGGCGAGCGCGAGCAGCCCGAAGAGAAACCCGGCGGCCCCGAAGGTCAGCATCGCAGGGCCTCCCGTTTGTGCAGGTAGCGGGCGAGCGAATGCCCCAGCGAGTCGTTCGTGAGCAGGCGCAGGTAGTCCACCCGCGCGGAGGCGAGCCCGCTGCGCAGGCGTTCGAGAAAGGCGTTCATTTCGCGGGCATAGTTCGCGCGCACGGCGGGGGCGTGCGTGATGATTTCACGGCCCTCGGCTTCGGCGTCGAGGTAGCGCGTGGCGCGCGGCTGCGGGAGGTCCAGCTCGTCGGGGTCGAGCACTTGCATGCCGAGCGCGTCGCAGTGGGCAAAGCGCAGTTGCCGCAGGAGGGGCGGGAGAGTCTCCTCGGCTTCGAGCATGTCGGAGAGAAAGACGACTACGCCGCGGTTGCGCATGTGGTGGAGCACGGCGTTGAGCACCTGCTCGTGATCGGCGGTGCCCTCCGCGCGCAGGCGGGTGAGGGCGTGGAAGATGCGCTGCAGATGCCCGGCGCGGTGGCCCGGCTCGATGACCTCGCGCACATGGTCGTTGTAGGCGTAGAGCGCCACGTTGTCGCCCTGACGCGAGGCAAGGTAAGCGAGGGCGGCCGCCGTCATGCAGGCGTAGCGCAGCTTGTCGCACGGGGCGCGTGTGCCCGCGTAGTCGTGCGAGGCGCTGGCGTCGACAAGGAGGTAGACATTCATGTTCGTCTCCTCCTGATAGACCTTGGTGTAGAGCCGGTCGCGCCGCGCGTAGACCTTCCAGTCAAGATACTTCAGGTCCTCGCCCGGCACGTAGTTGCGGTATTGCAGAAATTCCGTCCCGAACCCGTGGAAGAGACTCCGGTGCATGCCCGAGAGAAAACCCTCCACGGCAGCCTTTGCCATGAGCGCGTAGTTGTCCAGCCGCATGAGGACGGCGGGATCGAGGAGGTCTTTGGCGGCGGTGCGGCTCATTGGGTATTACATGCCTCGCTGAAGCTTCAGCCTACGTTGAGGGGTGCGGTGGTCTCTGCTGTGGCGTGTAGTTTTATCGAGCGCCTTCCGTCGGCTGCGAGTTTCGTCGTCTCCGGCGGCGGTGAATTTTCGGAAAAATCGATCCATATGTCCGTCCGGCCCCTACTCCCGCACTTCGGCGCAGAGTTTGCGCACGATGTCGTCGGTGCGCACGCCCTCGGCTTCGGCTTGGAAATTGGGGATGACGCGGTGGCGCAGGACGGGTGCGGCGAGCGCCTTGACGTCTTCGACGGCGACGGTGTAGCGGCCGTTCAGGAGGGCGCGCGCCTTGCCTGCGAGGACGAGGGCCTGCGAGGCGCGCGAGCCGGCCCCCCACTTCACCTGCTTGCGCACAAACTCCGGGGCCTGCGCGTTGTCCGGACGCGTCGCCCGCACGAGCCTCACGGCGTATTCCACGACGTGCTGCGAGACGGGCACCTGGCGCACCAGCGCCTGCAACTCCTGCACTTCCTCGGGGGAGAAGACCTCTTGCGGTTTCTCGCCGGGGGGCGCGGTTGTCGCCGCGACCATGGCCACCTCGTCCTTCTCCGGCAGGTAGTCCATCACGATGTTGAGGAGGAAGCGGTCGAGCTGTGCCTCGGGCAGCGGATACGTGCCCTCCAGCTCGATCGGGTTCTGCGTGGCGAGGACGAAGAACGGCGGGGCGAGCGGGTAGGTCTGCCCGCCCGCCGTGACCTGGCGCTCCTCCATCGATTCGAGGAGCGCGGCCTGCGTCTTCGGCGGGGTGCGGTTGATCTCGTCGGCGAGGACAAGGTTGGCAAAGATCGGCCCCTTCACGAAACGGAAGATCCGATGCCCCGTAGCCTTGTCCTCCTCGACAACCTCCGTGCCGAAGATATCGGCCGGCATGAGGTCGGGCGTGAACTGGATGCGTTTGAAGGTGAGCGAGAACGAGTCCGCCACCGTTTTCACAAGGAGCGTCTTGCCCAGCCCCGGCACGCCCGTGAGGAGGCAGTGCCCCCGCGCCAGCAGGCCAGTGATCAACTGGTCGATGACTTCGTCCTGGCCGATGACGACCTTGCGGATCTCCGTAAAAATGCGTTCCCGGGCCGACTGCACCGTGCCGAGGATTTCCGATTCCGTGGGTAAACTCATATAAGCGTGTCTATAGCATGCCGCCCGATGCGGCAGGCTGTTCGTCACTGTGCCGTCGTTTCGACGCGACTCAAGGGCGAAGGCGTTTTCTTTGGGGAGCGGGGCCCTGAACTCAGCGGCGGCCCGCGCGGGGGGCGGGCGCGGACTGTTTCCGGAGCGCGCGCATTAGGCCGCCGGACCGGATTTGCCTTGCCTTTTCTTATGGTTGCGTGGTGATGGAAGACCATTCGATGTCCGCTGCAAATCGACAGAAACGCCCGTGGAAGATCCGTCTCCTCCGGATGGCGGGGGCTCTCTTCCTGCTCTATCTCTTGATCGGCTTTGTCGTTCTTCCTCTCGCCGTGAAGTTTGCTGCGCCGCCGGTGGCGGGCGGGGCGATCACGGGTGGCGTCCGCATCGGCTGGGTGTGGATGAATCCGCTCAGCTTCAGCGTGACGCTGCGCGATGTCGCCTTGACCGATGCCGAGGGTGTCCCGGTGTTGCGGTTCGACCGGCTCCACGCCAACGCCGATCCGGTGGTTTCGCTGTTCTCGGGGGAGTTGACCGCCTCGGCCTTTGAGTTGGAGGGGCTTTATGTTTCGGTCGTCATTGATGAGGCGGGCTCGATCAATCTGCTGGAGGCGCTCGCGCCGGTCGATCCCCCGGAGGAAACGTCCGAACCGGGCGAGCCGGTGGATATTCCGGCGGCGGTGTTGAAGCGCTTCGTTCTTGAGAACGCGCGGATCGACTTCGAGGACCGTTCCCTGCCGATTCCATTCAAGCACTCGGTGGCTTCGCTCAACATCGTTCTGAACGACCTGCGCACCCACGCGACGCACGCGAATGAATACGACTTTGTCGCGGTGACGGGAGCGGACGAGCGGATATCCGTGCGGGGCCGGTTTTTCCTGAACCCCCTGAGTGTTGTGGGGGAGGCGGACCTTGAGGGTCTGCGTTTGCCGGATTACGCACCGTTTTACGACGATGCGGTGAATCTCCAGGTGGCCGACGGGCGCGCCTACGGTTCGTTGAGGTATTACTTCCAGCCGCTCGGGGAGGATCGCCGCCTCGGGGTAGAGGCGGGGGCCTTCGGGCTGCGCTCGGTGGAACTGCGCCCGAAGGACGGCGCGGAGCCGTTTTTCCAACTAAACCGCCTCGAGGTCCGCGGCTTTGCGGTGGACCTGTTTGCGCACGAGGCCCGCGTCGAGGCGGTGGAGATCGGCGACGGATTTTTACGTGCCCGCCGCGGGAGCGACGGTGCGATTGATCTTCTCGGCTACCTCCTGCCCGAGGCGACGACCGCGGACCCGTCCGCTCCGGCTCCGGCACGCCCGGGCGAAGGGACGCCGGCGGCGCTCGAATTCGGTGTCCGCTCGGACGGCGAGGATCTCGCCAAGCCCGTCAACGCCGTTCTCGAGCACCTCGAAACGCTCGCGGAGTCAGATTGGCGCGCGGTCCTGCAATCCTTTGAGTTTTCGGACTTCTCGGTGGAACTGGAGGATGCCGCCTCGGGGCCGACGACGATCCGCCTCGACGATATCACCCTGCGCCTCGGCAACGTCACCAATACGCCCGGGGAAGCGGCGGACTTTTTCTTCTCGCTCCTTGTGAATGAGAGTGGGCGTGTCCGCCTTGAGGGCAGCCTTGTGCCGGATCCGGTGGCGGCCGACCTTGCCTTCGAGGTGAGCGACCTCGACCTCGGGGCATTCGGCCCGGTTGTGGAGACTTTCGTCCCCCTGCGCCTCGAGTCGGCGGGCTTTGAAACAGCGGGCGACCTTGCCGTGCGGATGAACGACGAGGGACTCCCGGTGGCGACGGTGCGGGCCGACACCGCCGTGCGCGACTTTTCTCTCCGCCTGTCGGGCGACGCGCAGCCGCTTGCCGCTTTCGAGGCGCTCACCATCACGGGGGCCGCCGTTGTTTCCGAGCCCCTTTCGGCGGAGATCGACGAGGTGCACATGGTTTCCCCGCGGGCGCGGATCGACCGGCTCGAGGACGGCAGCCTTGCGCTCATGCGACTACTTCCTGAAGAGGAAGCGGAGGCGGAGGCGCCCGCGCCCGCGGACGAAGACGAGGCCGCCGCGATGGCGGAGGAGGCGTTGGCGGAGGCGGCCGAGGCCGTGGCGGCCCTCCCGGATATTCGCGTCGGCCGGGTTCTTGTCGAGGACGGGCGGATTGCGGTCCACGACGCCTCGGTGCGCCCGCGCGCCGCGCTCGTGCTCTCCGAACTCCGGCTCCTCGTGGAGGACATCACCCTCGAACCCGGGACCGAGACGACGTTAGCGTTTTCGACGCGCTTCAATGAGGCGGGTGAAATCAAATTGGATGCTTCGCTTGCGCCGGCCGATCCCTCGCTGCGCACCCGTGCCCTCGCGGCCATCAGTGAGATCCCGCTGACGGCCTTTTCCCCATACGCCGCCGACGCCATCGGACGGCCCATCACGGAAGGGACGTTTTCGGGCGACTTCGATGTGCGGGTGGATGAGAACCTGCTCAACGCGGAGAACCAGTTGCGCGTGCAACGCATCCGCTTCGGATCCGCGGGCAGCGGGGCGGGCGGTCTGCCGGTAGGCGTGGCGGTGGCCGCCCTCGAAGACCGTAACGGGCTGATTCGGCTGGACGTGCCCATCCGCGGGAGCCTCGACGATCCCGACTTCCAGCCAGCGCAGATTTTCATGCAGATTCTGCGGTCCACCATCACGCGTGCCCTCACCGCACCCCTCAGCATCGCGGGCTCGCTTGTGGGCGGGGCAATTTCCGGTCTCGACGTGATGCAGGCGGAGGCGGCTGAAGAAGCGGATACCAGCCGGGTAGGTTTTGAAGCGGGCGGGGCGGAGCTGAGCGAACAGGCGCGCTCCACCCTCGATCTGGTGGCCGACTTTATCCGCGAGCGGCCGCAGGCCGTCCTTGCCCTTGTGCCGTCGGTCGATCCGGAGGCGGATTACCGGGCGCAGGCCCGCGCCATGCTCAACGAGCGCCTTGCCGAAATCGCCGCTCCGTCGCGCTCGGAGGGCCTTCGCCGGCTTTACGAATCCTCCTTCGGGGAGGCCCCGCCGGAAGATGCCGCCGAGCGCGAAAGCGCCGCTCCGGAAGGCGAGGGAACGAATGCCGAGGCGGCCCCGCCGCCGGACGAAGGGCGCGCCGCCTCGCCGAGGGCTGCTGCCGGGGACGGATTCTACCTCGGAGCGGAAGAGGCGCGGCCCGCCCGAAGGGACGCCTTTTACACCACCTCCGAAGCTTCCGTCCGCGAGACCGGGCGCCGGGGTTTCTACACCGGCGAATCGCCGCCGGCACCCGCCGCGCGCTCCGCCGGTGAGCCGAGGCCGCCGGGCGATACCGGTCCGGCCGCGGGCGCGCCCGGCGTGGCGGAAATGGAGCGGCGCTTGCTTGCCGCCTTCGAACCCGACGCGGCTTTTCTCCAAACGCTCGCGCAGTCCCGGCTCGACGCCGTGCGCGACTACTTGGTGGAGTCCGCGCGCCTCCCCGCCGACCGCCTTACGCTCCCCGCTCCCGGCACGTCGCCCGCGCGCCGGGGCGCATTTGTGTTCTTTGAGTTTGCCTCCGACCTCGATTGATTACGATCTCTCCCATGATGAAATTCCGCCGTCTACCTTCGTCTCTTGCCGCCATCGGTCTGTTCGCGTGCGCCCTTGTCTTCTCCGGGTGTACTTCTTCCTCCCATACCCATCCGCCGCGGACCGCCATTGAGCAACTGCTCCTCAGCACCGCCGTCGACAATGCCCTCAAGGGCACGCGAATCCCCGATCTTGAAGGTGAGCGCGTCTACGTCGATGATTCCATGCTGGAGTCTTATGACAGCGGCTACGTCATCGGCTCCATCCGCGCCCTTCTCAGTGAAAACGGCGCCCGCCTCCAGAGCGACCGCGCCGACGCCACCCTCATCGTCGAGGCGCGCAGCGGCGCCCTCGGCATGGATGTGGCCGACTCCCTCCTCGGGATTCCCTCCATCCCCATCATCATTCCCGGCGCGGGCACCTCGGAGTTTCCGGAACTCGTCATCTATGGCTCCAATAAGCAGCAGGCCGTCTCCAAGATCGCCCTCCTTGGCTACTACGCCGACGGCACCAATGCCTTTTCCACCGAACCCCTCGTCGGCACCGCCTACTTCAACCAATACAAGTTCCTGCTCCTCCTGCAGATCAACTTCACCGACATCCCCGAGCGCCGCCGCTTCTGATCTACCCCGCGCGGCGGCGGGCGAGGGCTTTTTCGCCTTCGACGACGAAAAATACCGCCAGTCCGACCCCGAGCGGGATGAGCCAGTGGCGTAATTCAAGCGGAGCGGAGCCAAAGGCGGTCTGCATGAACGGGAGATAGACGAAGCCGAGTTGCAACAGGGCCAGCGCGGTGACGGCGAACCACACCACGCGGTTCGTGAAGAGACGGTCAAAGTGGCAGCTCGATTCCCGCATAAAGCGGCTGTTGAACAAATAAAAGACCTGGGCGCAGACGAGGGTGTTGACCGCGACGGTGCGGGCCAACTCGATCGGCATTTCCAGCCGGCGTTCGATCACAAAGACCGCAATGGTCGCCCCGCCGATGAGGATCGAGACGTAGCCGATGCGCCAGAGAAAATGCAGCCCGAGGATGCGCGCCTTGGGGTCGCGCGGGGGGCGCTTCATGATGCCGGGCTCGGACGGCTCGAAGGCGAGGGCGAGCGCGAGGGTGACGGCGGTGACCATGTTGACCCACAAAATCTGCACCGGCGTGAGGGGCAGAACCCAGCCCAGGGAGACGGCGACGAGGATTACGAGCGCCTCCGCGCCGTTGGTCGGGAGGATGAAGATGATGGATTTGCGCAGGTTGTCGTAGATCGTCCGCCCCTCCTCGACGGCGCGCTCGATGGAGGCAAAGTTGTCATCGGCCAGCACGATGTCGGCGGCTTCTTTGGTCGCCTCGGTGCCTTTGATGCCCATCGCTACGCCGACATCGGCGCGCTTCAGAGCGGGGGCGTCGTTCACGCCGTCGCCGGTCATGGCGACGACTTCGCCGTTGGCCTGGAGGGCTTTCACGAGGCGCAGTTTGTGCTCCGGGCTGGTGCGGGCGAAAATGTCGGTGCCGCGGACCAGTTCCCGCAACTCCTCGTCACTGGCTTCTTCCAGTTCGGCCCCGGTGACGGCGTGGTTGCCGTCGGAGATGCCCATTTCGCGGCCGATGGCGCAGGCGGTGCCGGAATGATCGCCGGTGATCATTTTCACCCGGATGCCGGCGTCTCGGCACTTCGCGATGGCTTCAATGGCTTCCGGCCGCGGCGGATCAACGATGCCGACAAGGCCGAGAAAAACCATGCCTTCATCGAGTTCTTTGACGGAGAGATCGGTTTTCCCGTCATCGGCCGGGCGGGCGGCGGCGGCGAGAATGCGGAGTCCCTGCCCGCCGAGGGTGTCGATCCAGCCCTCCCAGTATTTGCGGTCGAGCGGCTCGATTTCACCGGAAGCGCCGCGCTGTTGGGTACAGCGGTCGAGGAGGCGGTCGGGTGCCCCTTTCATGAAAATGCGCGTGCCGCTGCCGTCGGGCAGACGGTTGAGCGTGGCCATGAACTTGTTGTCAGAGTCGAAGGGAACGGCGGCGATGCGTTCATAGCCGTCGCGTTCAAAGGCGGCTTTGCGGCCGAGGGTGCAGAGCGCGCCTTCGGTCGGCTCTCCCATGACGGTCCAATGGCCGTCCTTTTCGGCGATGTCGGAGTCGTTGCAGACCGACATGGTTTCGATCACGGCCTTGAGATCGCCGTTGCCGTCGAGGGGCGCGGGTTCGCCGTCGAAGGTAATTTTGCCCTCCGGGTCATAGCCGATGCCGCCGACCTGATAGTCACGGTGGTGGGTGATCACCTGGCGCGCCGTCATTTCATTGCGCGTGAGGGTCCCGGTCTTGTCGGAGCAAATCACGGTGACCGAGCCGAGGGTCTCTACGGAAGTGAGCTGGCGGGTGATGGCGTTGCGCCGCGCCATGCTCTGCACGCCGATGGCGAGGGTGATGGTGAGGATGGCGGGCAACCCTTCCGGGATGGCGGCGACGGCAAAACCGATGGCGGCGAAAAACAGCTCATCCATGCTGTAGTCGTGCAGGATCCAACCGGCCACGAACATGACAACGGCCATGCCGATGATGACGAAGGAGAGGGTTTTGGAGAACGCCGCCATCTGCCGCGTCAGGGGAGTCGCCAGCGTCTGCACCTCGGAGATCATGCGGTTGATCTTCCCCATCTCCGTGTGGATTCCCGTCGCGGTGACGATGCCCGTACCACGCCCGCCGGTGACGATCGACCCCGAAAACGCCATGCCGCTGCGGTCGCCCACGCCCGCCTTTGCCTCCACCGGATCGGTTTTCTTCGCGGAGGGTACCGACTCGCCGGTCAGGGCCGATTCTTCGATGCGCAGATTGTTGGTGTCGAGGAGGCGCAGATCGGCCGGCACGCGGTCGCCCGCGCGCAGCCGCACAAAGTCGCCCGGCACGAGGCCGTCGGCGTCGATTTCCGTCCACTCACCTCCACGCCGCACCTGGGCATGGGCGGAGAGCATTTTGCGGATGCCCTCCAGCGCCTGCTCGGCTTTGCCTTCTTGGATGAGGCCGATGACGGCATTGATGATCACCACCGCCATGATGACCACCGTGTCGATCCAGTGCCCGAGGGCGGCCGTGATGACGGCGGCGGCGATGAGAATGTAAATCAGCGTATCGTGGAAGTGCTTAAAGAATCGCTTGAGCAGCCCCACTTTGACGCCGGCGGGCAGCCGGTTCGGCCCGACCGCTTCCAGACGCTTGGCGACCTCCGCCTCCGTCAAGCCGTCGGGGCCGCTGTCGAGTTGTTGTGCGGTTTCCTCACCCGACAGGGCGTGGGGATGGGAAACAGAAAAGGGTTCCGATGGCGTTTCGCTCATTTGCCGGGTCCTTCCGCCTTGAGCACTTCGCGCACGCGTTTCACTTCGGCCAACTGCTTTTCATCCGGCTCCGGATAAGAAATCGGCAGGGCACGCAAAGTTTCGATGATGATATGGGAGATGATCAGCCGGGCGTTGCGCTTGTCGTCCGCCGGCACGCAGTACCACGGGGCGAGGCCGTGGCTGGTGTTCTGGAGGCACTCGGCGTAAACCTTTTGGAAGTCGTCCCACTGGGCGCGGCTCTTCAAATCGGCGGCGCTGATCTTCCAATGTTTGTCCGCTTCGTCCGCGCGGGACAGCAGCCGCTGCCGTTGCTCCTCTTTGGAGATGTGCAGAAAGAACTTCAAAATCCGCGTGCCGTTGCGGTGAAGATAATCCTCGAACTGGACGATGTCCCGGTAGCGGTCCGGCCAAAACTGATCCTGCTCCGTGTACCCATCCGGCAACGACTGGGCGGCCAGCACACCCGGCATCGCTTTCACGATCAAAACTTCCTCGTAGTAAGACCGGTTGAAAATACCGATGTCGCCGCGCATCGGCAGCCGTTTCGTCGTCCGCCACAGGTAGTCGTGCGCCAGCTCCTCTTGGCTCGGCTGCTTGAAGCTGTGGACATGGCAGCCCTGCGGGTTCACGCCGCTCATGACATGGCGGATCGCCCCGTCCTTGCCGGCGGTGTCCATACCCTGGAAAATCAGCAGTAGGGCATAACGGCCGTGGGCGTAGAAAACGCGCTGAAGATCGTGCAGCTCTTCCGAAAACTCATCCATCCGCGCACGATAGTCCTTTTTCGACTTGTAGAGTTTGTCGATTCCGGTGGGCCGTTTGGCGAGGCGAAGAGGCTTGGACGTCTTGCCGGAAACCGGCACACGGAAGTCGTTTGGGCTGCAGGATAGCTTCATGGATATGGCTGTTCTTGTGGAAAAGACATAATATGGCCGAGAATCCGGCAGCGGTCAAAGACCAAAGCCAAAGACCGCAATATTCCGTTGGTCCGCTCTTCGGGTCCGGCCGTCTCCGCGCTCGCCTAGATTCAGGCACGTTGCCACGGTAAGCCGTTGACTCGAAAGCGGAGTGGCGTTCCACCCGCTGTTTGCCCGGAAACTCTCTTTGCCAAAGGTTGATTATCCGGACGACTTTGGGATTGAATCCCCTCCGCTATCCGATTCGGGTGTTTCATTCGACCTAAGCGCAGCCAAATGCTTTTGGTAACTCTTCTCCGAGACGGTCCACATCACCCAGCCGAACAGTGCTCCGGCAAGTAGCCAAATGATCGCTGAAATCAAAATCCCTGCCGGTGAGAGCACATCATTCTGTCGGCGATGGATGAAGAACGTCATCAGAATGAACATGGGAAAACCCCATGAAAGAACGCCCGTCAGAAGGATGAACTTCGTCTTTCCCTTCTTACGGGTGGCACGCCATCGATTCTGCGCCTTTAGCTTTCGAGGATTCATACTGAGGATCTCATTCTTCGCCAGAATCGACACGCGCGGCACGCTGGTCAAGCAGATTGCGAATCTCAGGCGTCTTGTGTGTGCCCGGTATGGGCGTGATGCAATCAGGTTTCCATTCTTTGCCAAGGCTTCGAAGGATTGAGCAAAGTCCCGTGTATCATGAACCCATGAAAAGCAAAGATCCCCAACCATGGCAACGGCAAAGTCGCGCAATAGTCTGGTCCACCTCGCCCTGGACGACCGATGTCTGGAAACACGCGGGTCCTGTTCATGCGGAATCGACCTCCGGGTGGAATGCCGCGGATAAACCGGTGATTCGAAAGTGGAGTGGGCGTCCCCGCCCGCTGTTTGCACGGAGACTCAATTTGCCATGGCGGTTTATCCGGGTGCCATTGAACAACGGCTGATCTTCATATACGGCGACGACGCAAGGCGTTCGTCTCGGTGGAACGATTCTACGGAATCATCTGCGCGGCGGCAACCGGCCTCCGGCTGTGTGTGGCCATAGTCGCAGGGGACGGCGCATGGTGTGGGGGGTGGGGAGGTAAATCCTGCCCGCTACCCGATTCTGAGTCATCTTTCAAAGCGGTTCAATTCCTCCAACAGAGTGGAAAAAGATTCTTCGAGTGCGGTGTTTGATGCCCTGAAAATAAAGCGGCGATTCTTTCCGTCGAATGCCTCTATAACCCATGCATATCCGTCGTGAATATAATCACCTGAGTCATTCTGGAACATAGAAAGCTCCATGATCGTACTCATGTCGGTCCTGAAATCCAGAAGAGATCTTAAAACTGGCTCAACGACGACTTCCTTTCTGTAAACTGATATTCGCTGATTTCGGAAATCACGGTAGATAATTGTCCCGGTTCCATCATCGTTTTCGATCACCTCTGTCATGTACGAATGTCCCACAAATCCTCCCACACCAATTATTCTCAAAGCGAATGACCCTGAAAGTCGCTCGATGGGTTCAGGCAAGAAATGTCCGTATTGCTCATTTATCCAATCGATATAGTGCTCAGCATGATCCCCGGGCATAACCTCTCCAATCTTCTCTTTGATGTAATTGGGGATATAACCATCTGAACACCCGACCAATAGTGCCACAAGGCAGAGTATAATTATGTTTTTCATTCTCAGAACGATGAGCGCATGTACCCCTGCCAGCGTGGGCGGGCATCGATCACGGGGTTAGGGTTTGTAGCTACAGAAAATCATCGAAACAGAGCGGCTGGTAGCGGGTTTTCATGGCGCATCGTGTTCCGCCTGTCGGTTCTGTTCGGCGATGCGCATTTGCCCAATGAGCTCGTGGCCTTGGTGAAAGAGCTTCGAAAGCTTGTCTCTCTCTTTGCCCAGGTCGTCCTCCTTCGCGGTGTAGGTGAATACACCCTTCGGCGTGACCACGTAGAAGTTCGTGTGCCCTGGCTTCGGAACAGGGAAAGTCTCGACCCTCCTCATCTCGCCGAGGAATCCCTCTGCCATCTTGATCAGTCGAAGCGATGCCGGACGAACGTTCGCATGCTCGCCAGCTCCGATAATCCCGCCGCCATTAGAGAAATAGAGGCTTGCCGCACCGTCCGCCACAGCAACGAGTGTGGCTGCTGCGTCCGGGTATCCTGTCTCCATCAACACTGCCCAAACGGGCTTTTCCTTCAGCTCACCGATCTTCTCGTCATCGAGTTCGAGAACCTGTTGACGCATACTCGTGTAAATCTCGACTAGGTCATAAAAGGGGTTGGCGTCGCCACCGAAGAGGCGTCCGAGGGACGATAGAAATGCAGCCATGATGATTCGTGTTCGCATCAGATAACTTTTGGCAGAACCGGGATATGGGGAATACCCAGTTTCGCATTTACCGGCATCGGCGCTCGACATGCGGCTCGGGGTTTACGCAGACAAAGGATGTTTGGAGTGTCGGTAACAGCATGATGCCCCGAGATTTACGATTTCGAGCAGGGCGTCAAGGATTTCGCGGTGAGCCTCTTTGACCGACTGCGCGCGTAGGGGCTGGGGGATCTTGAGGTTGCGGGCCTTCGCGCACCCCGGTCCCGACCGCCAGGATGGCAGTCGGCTACGGCGTTCGGTTGGATCCACGGCGTGTGATGCCCGCGTGTGCCCGCTGTGCCCCTTGCGCCACCGCAAGGTGATGTCCGCTGGACCGGTCGCGCGCGTAGACCTTCCTCTTCGTCTTCCTCTCCCGCCGCAACCGTCCGTTCCTACCAACCGCATCCGTGCCTCGCTGAAGCTTCAGCCTACGCCGGGGCCCAATGCCGCTTGGTTGAGCCCATGCATCGTGCGGGCGAAGCCCGCCATGGACTGCGGTGATCACTTCAACGCCTTCGCCGCTTACGGACGCCGCCCAGCCGCAAAGGCGGCGGTGCCCGCCGCAGTCCATGGCGCTTCGCGCTCGTTTTTCGGATGATGCGGAGTCGAATCCGGATAGACCGGATTTTTGCGAGTATCCGGCTTATCCGATCGCCGTTGACGCCTGTGCCGCCGCGCACCGCTGTAGCGTGAAGCTTTAGCGAGCGCCGCGCCGGGTCCGTCCGTTCCTTCCAACCGCATTCGTACCTCGCGAAAACCCTACGCCGGGCCGCCGACCGTCCGTTCCTTCCAACCGCATCCGTGCCTCGCTGAAGCTTCAGCCTACGCCGGGGCGCCTCCGTCCGTTCCTGCCAACCGCATCCGTGCCTCGCTGAAGCTTCAGCCTACGTCGGGGCTGCCGCGCTGTAGCCGACGGCCATCCTGGCGGTCGGGACCGGGGGTGACCAAATGCCTGCGGTTTTGCCGGCCCCCCGCGACCGGTGCAAGCGCAGTCAGCCGCTTCACCTACTTGGTATCTCCGAAGAGGGATTCCGCACTGCACGCAGAGGGGATGCCGCGGGGGGCTACCCGTCGAAGCCCTCACGAAGGGACGGAGTGAAGGCGTTCGGCAGAGCGGAGGAAGGCGCGGCGGTAGACGGAGTGGCTGACGAGCGCGAGGAGAGGCACGGCGATGATGCCGGCGCCGGGAATGATTTGCAGGAGAATGAGAAAGAAGGCGAGGATGCGGACGAGCCAGCGACTGAGGAGCGCGCGTCCGGCCCCCATATACCGCCGATAGGGGGCGACGAGGGCGAGGCGGTAATAGATGACGCCCGGCAGGAGCCCGAAGAGGGGAATGGTGCTGAGGGCGGCGCAGATGAGGATGACAGGGGCCTGGCGGTTGCCGACGAACCGTTCGTAGGCCGCAACGGCTTCGCGAGTCTCAAAGGGGCGTGTTTCGCAAACCGGACAGGCTTGGTCGGGCGTCCGTTTGCCAAGGCGGGTGGCGCATTTCCGGCAGCGACGGTGCGTTTGCAGAAGGAGAGCGTGCTGGACGCGGTCTCCGGCGAGTTCCGGGTTGGCCGTGCCAAGCCATCCGAGGTTGTTGACGGTGGGGTTCTCGCGGCCGCAATGACCGCAGGCAAGAGCGCTGCGGTAAACGGGCTCGCCGCACGCCCCGCAAGGGACCCGCGCGCGTTCCTCGCGGATGCGCGCCCGCCTCCGCAGGAGGAGGATGACTCCGGTCCCCACCAGAATCCAGCCGAGCATGAAGAACGGATAGAGGATGAGAAGGAAGAGCCCGAAAACCGACCAAAGATCCTGAATCCAACTGAAAAGGCGCATGATTCCGGAATCGTCGCCTTCGTCGCCTTCGATGAAACCGCGAATAACCGCGTTGTGCCCCGTGGCGACCACGTAGGTCCCGAGCATAAGAAGCCCGAGGATGATGACGATCGTGAGGTTGGCCTCGTGGTATCCGGTAAGCGCCGCCTGCGGGCCGAGAATGTCTTCGAGGAAGGTGAAGTCCGCGGCGGAGGTGACGCCGAGCCATGTGAGACCGGCCGCCACCGGCTTGGCGTATTGGTCCACCTCATTGAGAATCTGCCGGGCCTCCGCGCTCTTGTGCGCGAGCATTTCCAATGCGGCGAGGCTGCCGAAGATCCAAAGGGAGATGTCGTGGGTGAACCATGTGGGGGCGCCGTCAAACGGAACGCCCAGATGGTACAGCATGGCTGTCAACCGATCGGAGGCGATGTATTCGGGACCGAAACGCAGGAGCATCGCGGCGGCGAAGACGGGAAGAAAGACGCGCGCGGCAAAGGCACCGGTGAGGCCGGTCGCGAACGCTGCGGAGACGAGACTCATGGCAACGGACCCTTTCCGTGAGCGCACGCGTCAGGCCGGGGCACGCCATGAGAAGACGACCCGCGGCGTTGCGGTCGGTTTCGCCATTTCCGGACAGGGCATTGGGCGGTCTTCAACGCCCCCCGAGGTAGTCGGTCAGCCCCCGGAAAGTCAAGCTTCCTCGAACTTGCGCTCGAAGAGGGCTTTGAGGTCCTTGAGCATTTCTTCGGCGCCTTCGCCGGAGGCGGAGAACTTGAGCTTGGAGCCTTGGCCCGCGGCGAGCATCATGAGGCCCATGATGCTCTTTCCGTTTACCTGTTCGTCGTCCTTCTCGACGTAGATCTCGGCGGGATACTTGTTCGCGATACGAACGATCATGGCGGCGGGACGGGCATGGACGCCCATCTTGTTCTGCACCACGAGTTCGAGAGTGTGATCCATGGATTCTACGTGCATCGGTCGGGCGGGGCCTCAGAGGAGGTCCCAGTCTTTCGATGGCGTCGATGCTGGGGTAGGGTGGAGTGATGGCAATGCTTTTTTGCCCGCTCCGGGAGCGGCTTCGCGGCGTCGTGCGTCGTGCGCAAGTGCTTGTTCGAGAGGGGATAAAGGTCAGACAGACTCCGGAATGAAGTCCATCTGCACCTGCCAGAGGCGGGCGTAGTGCCCATCGAGGCGGCAGAGTTCGTCGTGGGTGCCCTGCTCGATGATGGCTCCCGCGGAGAGGACGACGATGCGGTCGGCTTTGCGCACGGTGGAGAGGCGGTGGGCGATGACGAGGACGGTGCGGTCGGCCATGAGGTTGTCGAGGGCCTCCTGGATCTGCTTCTCCGTGATGGTGTCGACGCTCGCCGTGGCCTCGTCGAGGATGACGAAGGGCGGGTTTTTGAGGAGGACACGGGCGATGGTGAGGCGCTGTTTCTCGCCCTGGGAGAGGCGGATGCCTTTTTCGCCGATGTTGGTGTGGGCACCGTCGGGAAGGCGTTCCACGAATTCCCGCGCGCAGGCGCCTTCGAGGGCGGCGAGGATCTGGTTTTCCGTGGCGTCCTCGCGGGCGAGGAGGAGGTTGTCCCGCACCGAGCCTTCGAAGAGAAAGGGATCCTGCGCGACATGGCCGATGCTCTGGTGGAGGTCGTCGAGGTCGATCTCGCGGATGTCGGTTCCGTTGACCGTGACGGCGCCGCTTGTGACGTCGTAGGCGCGCATGGCGAGGTTGGCGAGGGTGCTCTTTCCCGCCCCGGTGTGGCCGACAAGGGCGGTGACTTTGCCCGCCGGGATCTCGAGGTTGAGGCCTTCGACCACCTCCGGGCGGCCGGGATAGGCGAAGCCGATGTTTTCGAAGCGCAGGCCGACAGGGCTTGCGGGAAAGGGCTGGGGCCGCGGGTGGTTCTCGATCTCCACCGTGGCATCGAGGATCTCGAAGACCCGCTCGCCCGAGGCGCGGCCGGCGGCGAGCATGTGGTTGATGCCGTGCAGTTGCCCGATGGGGGCGTAAAGCATGTTGGCGTAGAGGAGGAAGGAGACGAGCTGGGGAAAGCCGAAGTCCGCCGCGTCACCGAGGATGAAGTAACCGCCGAGGCCGATGACTGCTACCGTGCCCATGTTGGTGAGGAAGGTCGTGCCGGGGTTGTAGACGGCCCAGCGGTACATGGCGCGCAGGGTGCGGTCGCGCAGGGTGGCGGCGCGCTCCTCGAAGCGCGCGCACTCGCGCCCCTGCAGCCCGAAGGTCTGGATGAGCCGGTTGCCCTGAATGTCCTCCACGAGGAGGCTGTTGAGGTCGCCCGCTGCCTCGCGCACGCGCTTCCAGTAGACACGCGAGCCCCGCGCGTAGAACACCCCGATAATGATAAGCAGTGGCACGGGAATGAACACAAAGGTGGCGAGAAGGGGATTCTTGATGAAGAGGATCGTCGTCGCGCCGAGGATCATGACGAGCGCGCGCCCGCCCATCTCCGTCCCGTCGAGGAGGGCGCGCTCGACGTTGGACACGTCTTCGATCACGCGCGAGGAGATTTCCCCGCTCTTGCGCTGGTCGTAGAACGACACCGGGAGGCTGAGGAGCTTGCGGTGGATGTCCCGCCGCATGTCCATGAGGACGCGCTGCTCGAGGGTGTTGTTGACGAAGATGCGAATGCCGTTAAGCAGCTCGCTGCCGAAAAAGAGCGCCGCGATGATGACCACGCCGAGCAGCAGGACCCCTGTCGAGGACTCCGCCTGCACGTTTTCGAGGATGCGCTCGACGGCGGCGGGCACGGCCAGCGCCAGCACCGTCATGCCCACCGCCATCGTCTGGAGGAGCACAAAGAGCCATTTGTAGCGGACAAGGTAGCGTCCGACGCGCCAGATTACATTCATGAGGGAAGGACGGTGGTCCCGTTTTCAGGGCCTGTCAAAGCCGGGGGAGGATGCAGCGTTTCGACGGCATTGCCCTTTGCGTCGAGGGTTTCGACGCGAAGGTCGGCCGGGGCGAGCGCGGCGAGGAAGACCGCGAGGGCTTCGGCGTCGTGATGGATCTCGGTGCGGAGCGTGCCGCCGCCGCCGGTATAGGTAATCCGGTAGGCGGATTCGTCCGGCCGGAGGGGCCGCACGGGCGCGAGCGCCTTCGCGGCGGCTGTCTTCTTTGCTTTGCGGGCGGGCCGTTTTTTTCGGCGCTTGCGGCGGGCGAGGCTGGGCAGGTCGGCGGGCGGCGGATCGAAGGGGTAGGGCTGCCCGAGGAGGGACTCGATCTCCCGTTCGATGGCGTGGATACGCGCAAGCCGTTCCTCCCTTGCAAGGAGGAGCCGGTCGACGCGCATACGCTGGTCGGGCGGGAGAGACATGCCGGCGGGCCCGGAGGGCGGGCCTTAGGCTTCCGGCTTTTCCGGGGAGGGCGTGCCCTTGTCCGGGGGCGCTGCGGTCGGCTTCGGCGCGGGGGCGGCGGCTTTCACCGCTTTCTTGGCGGCGGTTTTTTTCTTTGCCGGGGCCGGTCCGAACCCGAAGACGGGCAACGGCGGGTCGGGAAAGGGAAATTCGGCTTCGTCGCCGAGGATTTCATCGACTTGGCTCTCGAGCGCCGCGATGCGCTCGTAGGCCTCGGCGCGTTCGGCGAGAAGTTTGTCGATCTGCGTGCGGGCTTCGAGGGCCTGCCGGATGGTTTCGGTGTCGGCGCCGAGGACGATGTCGGCGAATCCGAGGCGGGGAGGCGTTTTCGGTTTCTTGGTCATGATGCTTTGGTCACTGCGGATGATTGCGGTTGTGTTTGAAAAGTGGGTACGGAGGGCCGGGAGGTGCCGCGGGTGATCGATTCGAGGGTGTGGTCGATACGCGAGAGCCATGCGGAGACGTCTCCTCCGCGGGCGGCCGGGATGGATTCCACGGCGGGTGCCGGGGTGTCGGCGTTGGGATTCGCGGCGGCGGCGGCGACGGTCGGCACGGGGTCCGCGGTGAGTTTGCGCAGGAGCGTGTGCGGCAGGTGTTTTGATCCGGCGGCAAGGGCGCGCAGGGCGGGCCACGGGTGGGTCGCGAGGGCGGTGGCGAGGTCGGCGCGCAGGCTGCGGAACGGGCGGCGCGCGGCGGCGAGTTGCACGGTGGTCTCGGGGCAGAGGCGGCGGTTGACCAACTCGTGGAGGTGCCTCGGGTCGAGGTCGTCTTCGTAGACGAGAGCGGCGTTTACGTGCGGATGGCCGGAGCGGACGATGAATCCGTGCCATGCCGGTGTCTTCGAAGGGTTGGCAAGCAGTGCGAGAATCTCGGCTTCGCTTCCCGACTGGCAGAGGTACTCCGCGATGTCGGTGTCGATGGCGGGATTGGCGGCGAGGGCGGAGCGGGTGCGGGTGTCGTCACTCTGGCAGAGCATCCGTTGGACAGGCCGCGGCAGGGCGGGGTCGGCAGCGTGGGCGGCGCGCTCCTCCGCTGTTCCGTGGTCTAGAACAAAGAGGCGGGCGGCGGGGTCGGGCGGATGGTTTTCCGCAAGCGCCGTGCGCACGGAGGTGTGTGCGGAGAGGGCGAGCGACTCCAGTATTTCGGGGGGCGGGGCTTTGCGGAGGAGCAGGCCGTGCTGCAGGGCCGGGTCGTCGCTGTCGGCCCACATGAGGAGTTGGTTCTTGTCGGCGCGCGCCTGTGCGGCGGTGTGGAAACGGACAAGCGGACTCTCATCGTCGCCGAGGACGCGCACGACCTGCGGATCGAGGGCGGTGTTGCCGGCCAGCGCCATGCGGACCGACGGGTCTTCGTGGCGGGCGATGCAGGCTTGGTGCTGGCTCTTGAGGCCGGGGTTGCCGGCGAGGCACCGCACGACGAAGGGATCGCTGTCGCGCAGGAGGTTGAGGATTTCGCGCGGGTGCAGGCCGGGATGGAGCGCGGCAGCCGCCCGCACTTGGGCGGCGGAATGTCCGATAAAGGCGGAGAGGACGGGCGGCGGCGTGCGCGGGTTGGCCGCGAGCAGAGCGGCGACGGCGGTGTCTTCCGTCCGCGCGGCGAGTTGCTCGAGCAGATCACTCGGCGAGAGCGGGTAGCGCGCGACGAAGCGCAGGCCTTCGGGGTCGCCCTCTTCGCAAAGGGCGCGGAGGAGTTTGCTCGGCAGGGGCGGACGCCGGTAGCGCGTGCACAGCCGCTCCGGACCATGGTCGCGGAGGAGGGCGAGGAGCTGCGCGGTTGTTTCCGGGGCGGCGGGCATGACTCAGCGTTCTCCCGGTTCGACGAGAACCTCGCGCGGGTTCTGTCCGATTTGCGGCCCCACATAGCCGTGGTCCTCCAGCTCTTCCATGATGCGGGCCGCGCGGTTGTATCCGATTTTTAACTTCCTCTGCAGAAAGCTGGTGCTCGCCCGGCGGTTCGCCGCGATGATCCGCAGGGCATCCTTCAAGAGCGGATCGGCACCGTCGTCAGCGTCGCCGCCGCTGTCGCCCTCGTCTTCGGCACTCCGGAACTCCGCGCGGTAGCGCGGCGGCGACTGGGCGCGCAGATGATCGGTCACGCGAAGGATCTCGGCGTCTTCCACGAACGGGCTTTGCAGGCGCAGCAGCCGCGACACTCCCGGCGGATTGAAGAGCATGTCGCCCTGGCCCTGGAGGCTTTCGGCGCCCTTGCTGTCGAGGATCGTGCGGCTGTCCACCGCCGAGCTGACCATGAAGGCCGCGCGGCTCGGGTAGTTCGCTTTGATGATGCCGGTGATGACGTTCACGCTCGGGCGCTGGGTGGCGAGCACGGTGTGGATGCCGACGGCCCGCGACATCTGCGCCAGCCGGGCAATGGGGGTCTCCACGTCCTGCCGAGCCGTCATCATGAGATCTGCCAACTCGTCGACAAAAAGGACGATGTAGGGCATCTTCGCGAAGCCCCCTGCCTCCGCTTTTTCGTTGTAGCTCGCGAGGTTACGCACCTTGCGCTCGGCGAGGACGGTGTAGCGGCGCTCCATCTCGCGCACGAGCCATTTGAAGGCGGCGCAGGCGGTCTTCGGGTCGGTGACGAGCGGGTGGATCAGGTGCGGAACGTCCTGATACATCGAAAACTCCACCTTCTTCGGGTCCACAAGCACCAGCTCCAGTTCATCGGGACGGAAGCGGTAGAGGAGCGAGAGCAGGAAATTGTTGATACAGACGGATTTTCCGCTGCCCGTGGCCCCCGCGATAAGCATGTGGGGCGCCCGCGCGAGATCGGTGACGACGATTCCACCGCCCATGTCCATGCCCATGACAAGAGGTATCGCCGCATCGGAGTCGGTCCACTCCTGCGCGGCGAAGGCGGCGCCGAGGCGGATGGTTGGCGAAACGGGGTTGGGGACTTCGACACCGACAAACGGCTCGCCCGGAATCGGTGCCTGCACACGGACGGCTTTGACCGCCATCGCCATGGCAAGGTTGCGCGCCAGTCCCGAGATGGCGTCGACCTTCACGCCGTAGCCCGGTTTGACACGGAACTGCGTCACCCGCGGCCCGACGAGGGCATCGCATACAAAGGCATCGACCGAAAAGCTGTCGAAGGTTTCCTGGAGTTTGGTTTTCTGGGTACGGACGGTTTGTTCGTCGACAAAGTCGCCTCCGGAGTCGTCGGCTGCTTCGAGCAGCGCGGGGGAGGGCGGTGTGTAGACGGCGGTCGCGGCGGGTTCGGCGGCGGTTGGCGGTGCTGTCGCCGCTGCCCGGGCGGGCTTGGGAGGCGGCGGAGGCTCGGTGACCGTCTCTTCCCGCTCTTCCGCGGCGCGCAGGTCTTCCTCCAGCTCATCCAGGCGGGCGGCGAGGTTTTCTATGTGGCGCTGACTGTTGCGGATGAGGGCGGCGTCGCGTGTGCGGCGCCGCTCCCGTTCGGCGTGCCGGTCGCTGAGCGCCGCCCGCCATTCGCTGAGGCATGCTTCGTCTTCTTCCTGGCGCTCGAGTTTGCGGCGCTCGCCGTCCTCCGGGGCGGAGACGCCCGCTTCGCCCGTTCCTGGGGCGGACTCGGACTCCGGCTTCCCGGTCGATCCGGGTTCCGCAAAGGCTTCGGCCGCCTTCTGTGGCGGCGCGTCGAATCCGATGCGCCGAAGGAATCGGCGGAGGTTGGATTTGATGCCGCGCAGTCCGCTGGGGACGGTCTGGTGTGAAACGGTCATGAATATAGGCTGGGTACGGACGCAGGCACGGGCCGTGGCGAATACAGCGGCGACCGGGGCCGTGGAGGGCCCCGGTCCCGGAAGAGCCCGGCGGCGAACGCCTACACCCGCATCAGGCTTCGTCCACCTCGATTTGGATGACCTTGGTGATGCCGATGAGCTTGTCGCCTTCGGCCATGTTGATGAGGCGCACGCCCTGGGTGGTGCGGCCGATGACACGGATTTCCTTCACGCGGGTGCGCACGGCCTGGCCGTGGTGGGTGAAGAGCATGATCTCGTCTTCCTCGTCGACGCTCAGCGCCCCGGCCACTCCGGTCGTCTTCATGGCGATGATGCCCGAACCGCCCCGGGTCTGCACCCGGTATTGGTCGAATTGGGTACGTTTGCCCTGTCCGTTTTGACCGGCGATGAGAAGCGTCTCGTTTTGATTCACGACCTCGATGGTGACGACATAATCATCCGAACCCTTGAGCTTGATACCGCGCACGCCGCGGGTGGCGCGGCCTTGGTCGCGCAGACCCTTTTCGTGGAAGCGGATGGACATGCCCTTGCGTGTGATCATGACCAGCTCGTCATCGCCGAGCGTCAGCTTTACGCCAATGAGGGCGTCGCCTTCGTCGATGTTGATGCCAATGATGCCGCCGCGTCGGAAGTTCTTGTAGTCGCTGAGGTTGGTCTTTTTCACCGTTCCCTTGCGGGTGGCCATGACGAGATGGTTGTCCTCGCGGAAGTCCTTGACCGGGATCATCGCGGCGATCCGTTCGTCCTTTTGCATTTCGAGGACATTGACGATGCTGCGGCCCTTGGAGATCCGCGTGCCTTCCGGGATGTCGTAAACCTTTTCCACGTAGACCCGCCCGTTGTTCATGAAGAACATCATGTAATCGTGCGTGCTCGCAGTGAAAAGGTGCTCGACGAAATCTTCATCGTGCGATCCCGTGCCGATGACCCCCTTGCCCCCGCGCTTCTGCGAGCGGTAGCTGGAAACCGGCGTGCGCTTGATGAAGCCCTTGTGCGAGACGGTGATAATGCACCCTTCGTTGGCGATAAGGTCCTCCATCTTGAACTCGCCCTCGGCGGCGATGACCTGGGAGCGGCGCGGGGTGGCGAACTTTTCGCGCACGCCCGCGAGTTCGGTCTTGATGACCTCGAGGAGGCGGCCCTCGTTTTCGATGATCTCCGTGAGTTCGGCGATGAGCTTGAGGAGTTCGAGGTACTCGGCTTCGATCTTGTCGCGTTCAAGACCGGTGAGCTGGTAGAGCCGCATATCGAGGATGGCGTCCGTTTGCTTCACGGAAAGCGGATACTTCGCCATGAGGCGGGTCTTGGCCTCGTCGCGGTTGGCGCTGGCGCGGATGATGCGGACGAAGTCGTCGAGATTGTCGAGGGCGATTTTGAGGCCTTCGAGGATGTGGGCGCGCGCCTCCGCTTTTTCTTTGCGGAAGACGGTGCGGCGCATGACGACATCGCGCCGGTGGTCGATGTATACATCGATCATCTCGCGCATGTTCATCTCCTTCGGGCGGCGGTCGACGAGCGCCAGCATGATGACCCCGAAGGAGGACTCCAGGGCCGTGTGCTTGAAGAGCTTGTTGACCACGACACGCGGGATCTCCCCGCGCTTCAGCTCGATGACAATACGCGTGTTTTCATCGGATTCGTCGCGCAGGTCGGAGACCCCCTCGATGACCTTCTCCTGCACCAGCTCGGCGATGCGGGTGACGAGGTTGGCCCGGTTGACGTTGTAGGGGATTTCGGTGACAACGAGCTGTTCCTTGCCGTTTTTCAGCTCTTCCGTGTGGATGATGCCGCGCATCCGCACGATACCCCGGCCGGTGCGCATGTAGCTCTCAATGCCTTCGCGCCCGAGAATGGCGCCGCCGGTCGGAAAGTCGGGTCCCTTGATGTAGCCCAACAACTCATCAATGGACATGTTGGGGTTGTCGATGAGGGCGCAGATACCGTCGATGAGTTCACCGAGGTTGTGCGGGGGGATGTTGGTCGTCATCCCCACGGCAATCCCCGTCGACCCGTTCATGAGGAGGTTGGGAAGGGCGGCGGGGAGGACGGAGGGCTCGGTCGTGTCCTCTTTGTAATTGGCGACGAAATCGACGGTGTTTTCGTCGAGCTGGCGCAGAAGCTCTTCGGCGGGAGCGGTGAGGCGGCACTCCGTGTACCGGTAGGCCGCCGGCGGGTCGCCGTCGATGGAGCCGAAGTTGCCCTGCGGGTCGACGAGCGGAACACGCATGACCCAGTTCTGGGCCATACGCACGAGTGTGTCGTAGACGGAGGTGTCGCCGTGCGGGTGGTATTTGCCGAGCACTTCACCGACGACGGCGGCGCACTTGTCGAAGGAGCGGTTGTGCACGAGGCCTTGCCGGATCATCGAGTAGAGGATGCGGCGTTGCACGGGCTTGAGACCGTCGCGCGCGTCGGGGAGGGCCCGGCTGACGATGACCGACATCGAGTAATCGATGTAAGCGCGCTCCATCACCTCGGTGATGTTCGTCGGGTTGAGTTTTTCTTTTTCCGTATACATGCGAATCAGATATCAAGATTGCGGACGTTGAGGGCGTTGTCCTCGATGAAGGCGCGCCGGGCCGGGACGTTATCGCCCATGAGCATGCTGAAGACTTGCTCCGCCTTGGCGGCGTCCTCGATGTCGACGCGCAGGAGGCGCCGGGTCTCGGGGTTCATTGTCGTCTCGTAGAGTTGTTTCGGGTTCATCTCACCCAGGCCTTTGTAGCGCTGGATGGAGAGCCCGCGGCGCCCGAGTTCGCGGATCTTCGGGAGCAACTCGAGGATGCTGTGCAGCGGGATGCGGTTTTCCTTCTCCTCATGGCCGAAGTTTTCCACAAGCTCGTAACGGGGCTCGGGGCCGGGCTTCCAGTTTTGCACGTCGAGCCCCATCTTCGCCAGTTCGAGGAGGACTTTCGCGATGGCGCCGGCCTCGAAGATTTCAAGGATGCTCAGGCGCTGGTTGACGACGCGGTCGTTGTGCGTGACCTGCCGGATGACGGTCTCGGCGAAAGCGTCTTCGATGCTCTCGTCGGCAATGAAGTTCATGCGGTGGTCCTCGTCGCGCAGGAAACGGAACTCCTCTTCGTTGCCCGTGCGCACGCGCACGAGGTATTTCGGAAGACGCTGCTGCTCGTCATGCTGGTCGAGGTAGGTCTCCATGTCGCAGCCGTAGCGCGTCACGCCGCTGCCCAGCTGTTCGAGACGGGCGAGGCATTCGACGATGCGGTCGACTTTTGCGGACGGAAACTGGTGTTCGTCGCGTAGGCGGATGAGCGTCATGTCCTCGGAGCCCAGTTCGAGGAGGATGCGGTTCATGGCTTCGTCGTTGTCGATGTACTGCTCGCGGCGCTTGCGCTTGATCTTGTACAGCGGCGGCTGGGCGATGTAGACGTATCCCTTTTCGATGAGGCCGCGCATCTGCCGGTAGAGGAAGGTGAGGAGCAGGGTGGAGATGTGCGCGCCGTCGACGTCCGCGTCGCACATGATGATGATGCGGTGGTAACGCGCTTTTCCGACGTCGAAGGCACCGTCGCCCTCGTGGTCGCCGATGCCCGTGCCCATGGCGGTGATCATCGTGCGGATTTCGTTGTTGTTGAGCACCTTGTCGATGCGCGCCTTCTCCACGTTGATGAGCTTGCCGCGGAGCGGGAGGATCGCCTGGTAGCGGCGGTCGCGGCCCTGCTTGGCGGAACCGCCGGCGGAATCACCCTCGACGATGAAGAGTTCGCAGAGCGAGGGGTCTTTTTCCGAGCAGTCCGCGAGCTTGCCGGGGAGACCGCCGGAGGCCATGGCGGACTTGCGCACGGTCTCGCGGGCTTTGCGGGCGGCGTCGCGCGCGCGGGCGGCGTTGAGGGCCTTGTCGACCATCTTCTTGGCGAGGGACGGGTTCGTCTCGAACTCGTACTTAAGCTTCTCCCCCACAATTTTCTGCACGATACCGTCGACCTCGCCGTTGGAGAGCTTGGTCTTGGTCTGGCCCTCGAATCGCGGCTCCGGCACCTTCACCGAAACAACAGCGGTTAGGCCTTCGCGCACGTCGTCGCCGGAGATCGGCGGGTCTTTGTCCTTCACGAGGTTGTTGTTCTTCGCGTAGGTGTTGATCACGCGGGTGAGCGCGGTGCGGAATCCGCTCAGGTGCGTGCCGCCCTCGATATTGTGGATGGAGTTGGCGTAGGCGTAGATCTGGTCGTTGTAGCCGTCGTTGTACTGGAGAGCGATGTCGACGATGATCTTGGCCCCCGAGGCTTCGCCCTCCACCGCCGGGGCGTCGCCGCTGAAAAAGACGACATTGGGGTGGATGGTTGTCTTCCCGCGGTTGAGGAAGGCCACGTATTCGGCGATGCCGTCCTTGAAAACGAAGGTTTCCTTGCGGTTCGAGCGACCGTCCTCCAAGTGGATTTCGAGGCCGGGATTGAGGAAGGCCAGTTCGCGCAGGCGCTTCGCCAGAAGGTCGTATTTGAATTCGCGTGTGGTGAGGAAGATTTCCGAGTCGGGGAGCCAGCTGATTTTGGTCCCGTTCTTTTTTGTGTTTCCGATGATTTTCATCTTCTCGGTCGTTTTGCCGCGGCTGAAGCCCATAAAATGGACCTTTTCGTCGCGGCTGACCTCGACCTCGAACCATTCGGAGACGGCGTTGACGCACTTTGCGCCCACCCCGTGCAGACCGCCGGAGACCTGGTAGGCCCCCTTGCCGAACTTGCCCCCGGCGTGGAGATTCGTCATGACCAGTTCAAGGGCGGGCATGTTGTACTTCGGGTGCATGTCCACCGGAATGCCGCGGCCGTTGTCCTCCACGGAGATGGATCCGTCCGCGTGGATCGACACTTTGACCGCCGTGCAATAGCCGGCCAGCGCCTCGTCGATGGCGTTGTCCACAATTTCGAAAACGCAGTGGTGCAGGCCGCGCTCGTTTGTGTCGCCGATATACATGTCCGGACGCTTCCGCACGCCCTCCAAGCCCTCCAGTTTCTGGATCTTCGAGGAATCGTATACGTCGGTTTGGGGTGTTTCCTTACTCATTGATAATGAACAAACTTTAAAACTGAATGAAAACCTCCAAGCTTGGCGCGGCGGCACTTCCTTGGCGAACAAAAAGTTGTCCGGAGGCCCGGCTTTTTTCGCACGGCGCCATGGCTGGAGCAGGCCCCGGACAGAGCGCTGTATCGGGCCCGACGTCCGCCGGTGTGCGCTTACCTGAGGCTTCGGGGCCGGCGTGCGTGAAAGACGGGCTCGGGCAATCCGCTGCACGCTTTCGGCGGACGGGTTTGGCGGATTCCCGTCTGCTCCATCAGGGATGTGACAAACTCGCTCGTGCCCACGACGGCACCGCGCAACAGGGCAGGCGCGCGATCAAGCAAACCCGTGCCGGGACCCGGTGTGGCCGTTTCGCCCGATGCCTTCTGCGTGTCGTCCTTTACCCGCACCAACAAACCGTACGACTCCAGAAACCTTCGCTGTCCCTCTCCGTCCTCCCGGGCGCAGTGAAGTCCTGCCCCATGGGATCCCTCTCCCTCTTCGTCTTCATCTTTCTCTCCTCTCTTCCGCTCCGTCCCCAGCATCCCCGCGATGCCCGCCCGCGCCCACGCCCGCAGCGATGCGGACACCTCCCCTCCGACCGCCGCCCCCCAGCCGCTCCAGCGGTAGGCCTCCGCCCGCTCCGCCAAGCCCGCGCGCACCG
>JAFIGH010000046.1 GCA_020831525.1 Opitutales bacterium | reverse complement strand
CAAAGGTATTTCTCCACTGCGGATCTCAAAGAGCACACGAATCCATCCAACCATCTACTCATTAGCGTAAATTAGCGCATATTAGCGGTCTCCAGCTTTGCTGGAAAGCTGCGCCCAAGAATTCCCCTCCACCGCAACCCGGCGGAGCCGGGAACCATCCGTTGAGCTTGCGAAATCCCGTCACAACGGGGCTCATCTTCGCTAATGGACGCTTATCGTAGCCTCCGGTTTTCTCCAGCTCCGCTGGAATCCCGGATCTCTGTCGACAATCGAATCTCCGGGGGAGATTCTATACGGGAAGAACGTAATTCTACCGGTAACGCTCCGCGACTTTCCGGGCGCGGTCGATGTCCGCCTCTGTGCGGAAGTGCATGAGGCAGTTGAGGCCTTTGGCGCCGACGTTTTCGAGGAGGGGTTCGAGTTCGTCGATTTCGACCCAGCAGGGCATGACGGACGTTCCGGCTTCAAGGATCCTTCGGTAGAGCGGGTACCAACGCGGATCGCCGCCCTGCGGCTCGCCGACGCCCGGGGTCCACTGGATGGCGTTGAGATCTTCGATTTCGAGGAGAGCGTCGACATGGCGCATCGCCCCCACCCCGTCGAGGTGGTAGAGGGTGTAGTCGATTTTTTGGCACTGCTCGCGGAGATAGGGCAGGCAAAAGCGCCGGAAGTCGGCCGGCGAGATCATTATGGAGATGTCGCTCTGGAGCTTCGCGACCTTTCCCGGTCCCCAGATGGAGAAGTAGCAAAAGGCCGATTCACCCTCGACGTTGATGATGTCGTAAATCGTGTCATAGGCCTTGAAGTAGGCGTCGTTCACCGCCTGCAACTGCGCCTCGACGACCTCCGGGCGCATCGCTGTGTCCATGAGGACGGCTTCGGGACCGCGCAGGCTGGCGAGGGTGTCGAGTCCCTCCACCAGGTCGGGGCACCCGACAAGGTAGCGCCCGGCGGAGCGGGCTTTGCAGGCACGAAGCAGATCGAGGTGCAACTGCCACCACTTGCCCTGTTCGTCAAAGACGATTTCGTCGCCCGGTTCGTCGCCGTGGGTGATCCATATGGTGTCGGCGCGCCCTTCCAGATCCGCCCCGAGCGCGGCGGCGAGCGATCCCGGCCCGAGGTGGGTGTTGGCCACCGGAAGGATATCGGCTTTGAAGGAACTGCGTGACAACTCGTAGTGGATCCGCGCGGCGCGCCAGTCCGGGTCGAACCACCGCTGTTCAAGCGAAGCCGGCGGCGGCGGCTCCGGAACGGTCTCGTGCGGCGCGCCGTCCTTCTCCAAGTGCTCCCACATGCTGATGACCAGGCCTTCGCCCTTCCACCACCGCAGGTAGTTCTCTTTCGACTCTTCGAAATTCGTCTTCCAGGTCTTCATCTCAAACTTTCTTTCCCGCGTCAATGTAGTTAAAAATTCCCGCAAATCCGTCATCGGCAGTGATTTCCCGGACCGATCCGAGGTCCATCTCATCGGTGTTGGAAACCGCCCGGGTGTGTACCGGGACAACCGCGCCGTGCCGTACCCACACCGGCATCTCGTCCATCGGGGTGCGGACATCCCGCAGCCAGCGCCCGCCGCTCACCGCTTCACCGGTGAAGAAGTGTACCCACCGACCCTCCGGCAGATACACATCGCGCACCCCTTCGCTGTTCATCACCGGTGCGACGAGAAGATCTCCGCCGAAACAGTATTGATCGTCGATGTGCCAGACGGTCTTGTCCTCCGGCCAATGAAACGCGAGCGCGCGCAGGACGGGATAGCCCGTCGTCGCGCAGCGTTCACTCTCGCGCAGAATGTAGGGGATCAGCGCGTAACGCAACTTAAACCACCGCCGCACGATACCGGCGATGCGCGGATATTCGTAGGGTTCGCGCTTCGATGTCCCGTGGTACCGCATGTGCGAGGAAAACACGCCGAACTGCGTCCACCGCACGTAAAGGTCGTCCGGAATGACGGAATTCATGAAGTCCGGCACGCCGTGAAAGCCGGGAATATCGTGACTCCAGAAGCCGAAGCCGGAAAGACCGAGGTGCAACCCGCCTCTCAACGAAGCGGCGAGTCCGTCCCACGTTGCCGCCGCGTCACCGCCCCAGTGCAGGGGATAGCGTTGACAACCGGCCCACCCCGCCCGGGCCCAGACAATTCCGTCGCCCGTCACCTCCTTCGTCACCTCAAAGGCCGCCTTCTGGTAGAGCAGCCCGTAGAGGTTGTTGAGCGTATGCGCCGGCATGCCGTGGTATTCGGCGTTGAGGTGGATCGTCTCCCCGAAGTCGGTCTTGATACAGACAACACCCATTTCAAGGAGGCGGCGCAGCAAACCCTTGTACCACTCGACCGCTTTGGGATAGGTGAAATCAATCGTGCCCGCGTAGTCGAGCGCGCTGAAATTCGACCCGCCCTGCCGCCTTGTTTCCTTGAGCGGTCCGATGTAGCGGTTCGCGACCGCCTCTTCGTGCTGCTCCGCCTTCTCCGCGATGTACGGCATCTGCCACAGACTCACCTTGAATCCCCGTTTGCGCAGCCCCTCGACGAAGGCCGGAGGATCGGGAAAGCGCTCCGGATTAAACTTCCACTCACAGAGCCAATCAGTGCGGAACCACCCCGTGTCGAGGTGAATGACATCGCAGGGAAAGTCTTCCGCGCGCAGGCGGTCACAGATGCGCTCCACCTCGTCGGCGGAAAAGTAGGTCATGCGGCTCATCCACACACCAAAACTCCACAGAGGCGGAACCGACGGAAATCCGGTGAGACTCCGGTAGTGGAAAATCACTTCTTCCACGCTCTCTCCCGCCATAAGGAAAAGATCGATTCCGCTCTCCTCTGTCATCACCTGCACAGAGCGCGTGGAGTGGTCGGTGAGCGACAGCCCCGTCGGGGCCGAGGTGTGCACAAAGGCGCCGTACAAGCGACTGGAAAGATAGAACGGCACGTTCTTGTAGGTGCGGCGGCTGTTCACCCCCTGGCCGTCCTGGTTGACGAGATGGAAGGTCCTCCCGGCGAGGTCCATCTTCGCAAAGCGCTCCCCCGTACCCGCGAAGCACTCGTCCGGTCCCGCCGCGAGCGAGAGCGCGGACCGCTTGACCACCCCGCCTTCCTTCACAAAGGCAAGGGCGAAGGCATCGTGCCGGGCGGGAAAGAACTGGTCGTAGGCCCGCAGCGGCACCGCTCTCTTTCCGTCCGGATAGAAAATTGCCTCCAAAGTGGGTTCGGGAGGAGGCAGGAGGTCGCTCCACGGGTCGGTCGCGGGTTCGCCGAGGAGAAACCGCGCACGCACCGCACCGGCACCGTCCACGACCCGCCATTCATTCTCCCCGCTCTCGATCCGGAGCGGATCGACCGCCAGGTCCGGACGAAGCTCGATCATCTCCGAATCGGTCATCGCACCGCCTTTTGCATCGACAGCCACGCGGAGAATCGCCGGACCATAAGCGCGCAAGCGCAGGCAGTGTTCGACGGGCGCAACTTCCCGGTCCGGAACGATGTCGACTCCGGGCTTTTGCGCTTGGAACGGCACCGTCACGCAAACATCCGGACCGTCCGTCTCCACGCGGGTCGGTTTCAGCGCCCGCCACAACCGCTCCGGCCCGGCAAAGGACGGATCGAAATCGAGAAAATCAACAACGGGGTGGTTTACGGGCTTCATGAAAACGAAATTTCGATAACTCAAAAACAAGAATTCTCATTGGCTCCGGCAAGTTGCCGGAGTTTTCCATTGACGCGCAATTCCATATGAACATCAATGAAATTAGATTTATTTCACATCATAATTCACTAACTACTATGCCCTATGTCCGCAACTACATCCTCTAGGAATCTTCGCCCGGTCATTGCCTCACGCGCCGTGGCCCCCCTTTCGCTTCTGTTCGCGGCGGTCGCCGTCGTCGCGTCGGAGCCGGTCGTCTACGAGGGATTCACGGACTACGCGCCGGGAACCCATATTGCCGGGCAATCCGGAGGAATCGGCTTTGCAAGCGAATGGGACACCGAGGCCGCCCTCAACGTGACCGGAGCGACCGGCGGCGCTCCGGCGATGGAATACACCGAGGTCCTTGATACGAGTCTGAGCTACTCGGACGGCATCCGCACCCTCGAGACCTCGGGCGGAAGTCTCTGGGTGACGGGGGAGTTCGGCTCCGTGAATCTCGCCCGCATCGTCGATCCCGAGGCGTTACCGCACAGCGGCCCGGAGCCGTGGCTCGGCCGCACGACATACATCTCCTTCCTCTTTCACCGCACCGGCGCTGCCGCCGACCCGAATGACCCGGTCTACGCCGACGACTACCCGTGGGGCGACAATCTCTACCCGCGGGCCGCCTCACTCAAGTTTTCCGGCCGCGACGGCCGGCAGATGCGGTTCGGCAATCTATCCAATCTCAACGACAACGTCTGGCGCGTGACGGGCGAGGACCTCTACGGCACGGACGGGCGCCGCGATCCGCGCAGCACGGTGCCCTTCGGCGGCGAAACGGCCTTTGTCGTCATCCGTATCGACCACGGCGGCGGCGGTTCGCGGGCCGACCGCTTCCGCGTGTGGATCAATCCCGACCTCGCGACAGAGGCGGCCAACGGACTTCCCATGCTCTTCGACTGGACCGTCCGCAATGACCCGCATCACATCGCCCCCGACTGGATCAGCATCGTTGTCGGTGACGGGAGCGGCAACCGTCCGCACGCCGAAGTGATCCTCGACGAATTCCGCCTCGGCCCGACATGGGAGTCGGTCACACCGCACACCGGCGGCGACTTTCAGGGAGCCTACCCGTTGCTCGCGGAGAACGAAATCCACACCGGCGACCGCTACCTCGGCTGGCTGCGGCTGACACAGTCTCCGTCGTGGGCATGGTCATGGACCCTGCGCGGCTGGATCCACCTCCCTGAAGGCGAAGCCCGGTCGGGCGGCGGATGGATCTTTCTCCCGGAGATCCTTGCCGGCGGTATCGAGTCCATTGCCCCGCCGGAGCCCGACGGGCTCCTCGCGTATGAAGGGTTTGACTACGATCCGGCGGCGGGCGCGAACCTAACGAGCGGTCAGCTCGACGGCGGTTTCGGCTGGAGCACACCGTGGCAGACAGAGCTGGGCGCCATCTCCACGAGAGCACCCGTGGATGAAGGCAGCCTCGGCTATATCGACGAGAGCGGGCGCACCCTGCAAACCAGCGGCCACCATGCTTTTATCTCCGGAACGACGCCGGAAGAAGCGTTCAACCCCAATGGTTACCACACCTTTGTCAAACGCGCCCTCGCCGAGTCCCCCGCGGCGATTCCGGACAACCGCGTCTACCTTTCCTTCATTGCGCAGCGCACCGGCGAAGCGGCGGACCCCGACGCTGAAATCTGGCAGGACACCTCGATCTACCCCAATGGCTACCCCTTCGGCGACAATCTCTATCCCCGCGGCGCAACGGTGCAGTTTCTACGCGATTTCGACAACCACAACCCGTCCGCGCAGATCGGCAACATCTCCAATCAGTCCGACAACCGGTGGGGGTTCTTCGCCGACGCGACGGAAATCCGTGACGATCTCCCGTTCCATGAGCCGGCGTTCATCGTCGTCCGACTCGACTACAGCGGCCACCAAATGCCGAACCTGCGCGGCGAGCCGGTCGACCGCACGGGCACCCGCGCGACGGTGTGGGTCAACCCGCGCGACCTCTCGCTCGAGGACCCCGGCGACGCCCACCGCGAAACCGTTCTCCTCGACGGGGCCGATCCATTTGATGTCGAGGTGCACGCCATTGCCCTGTCAACCCTCGACGCCAGCCACAACCGTCCCGTCTCCGCCATGCTGGTGGACGAAATCCGCGTCGGCACAACATGGGCTTCCGTCACGCCCTACGTCGGCGAGGATCCCGACCGTGTCGATCCGACGGATCCCGCCGCACCGACTGAGTGGCTCGGGGCCGAAGTTTCGCGCGACGGGTACGTCTACGCGGGCCCGCGCATCGGAACCGTGTGGGTCGGCCGCGCTCCGTGGATCTACAGCCACGACCTCGGCCTGTGGTTCTACCTGCCGGAAGAACACAACGCGGGCGGAGACGCCTGGGCCTATGTCTACGACATGAATCTGTAGGCAATTCCGGTTCAATCACTCCCCTGGCGTTTTTCACTGGCGATCCCGGCGATACGCCACGAAGACCTCCATGTCAGTGCCGTTGAGGTATTCCTCAATGTCGGTGTAGCCCGTGCCGTTCATATCGCCTGACGGGTTCAGATCGCCCTCCGGGCTGATGCCAAACCGGATCTGCCACCAATCGGGGATTCCGTTCCCGCTGGAATCCACGGGTGCCAAGGCGGGGCGTAGTTCCGGCAGACCGCCCACCTCGTGGTCTTCATCGATCAGGGTACCGGTGCCGCTTCGCACCTCGTCAACGACGGCTCGATCATACGCGTCGCGGGGTTGGGTGCCCGCGTTGGCGAGAACGTATTCGTATGCTTCTTCAGCGGTCTTTGTATCCACGATACCTGCGTAAAACGGATTATCACGGCGGTTTTCCGCCTCTGCGTAATTGAGGACCAGGCTCCACTGGTCGACCGGTTTCTCTCCGGCCATGACATTGCCCGCGACATAAGCCCGCGCATGCGGGGCATCGTTGTTGAATGCGGCCAAGCCGCTGCTGTCCGGACCGGGCTTGTAGTAGTTGGCAATGAAGTTGTAGCGGGAGACGCTCTCGTTGTCGTAGTTGTCGCCGGCACGGTTGCCACCCCAGTTGTAGACGAGGTTGTTGCGGAAGTCGAAGAGCGGCCCGACAGGATCGATGTCGCGATGGACGTAGTTGCCCGGCCGTGGTGCCCGTGAACGGCAATGTGCCCAGAGATTGTTGAGAAAACTGTAGTTCGACCCTTGCGCGTAATCCTGCCGGCCGGGTCCGGCGCCGCGGACGAGCGACCCGAATCCGCGGCCGGCCGGGCGGCGCGCGGGCGCAACAAGCGGGTGGGTAATGAAACTCCGCTGAACCGTCACGCGGCCGCTTTCGACAACTGAGAGCACTTCTTCCATCGCCCAACTCGCGGAGACCCGGTCCACAATGATATTTTCCGCCTCGCGCACATTGAGCCCTTTGTCGCTCGTCGTGGCCGATCCGGAGCCGGGACGGAAACGGAGGTTCCGGAGAATCACGTCGTTCGCCCCGACCTCCGTACGGGCACCCGCGAGCGTGATGCCGTCGCCGGGCGCGCTCTGACCGGCAATCGTGAGGTACGGCGAAGTGATGTCGAGGCGACGCTGCAGGTGTATCGTTCCGGACACTTCAAATAGAATGATCCTCGCCCCCCCGGCGCTCTCAATGGCGTGACGGAGTGAACCCGGTCCCCCGTCTTCAAGGGTCGTCACGCGATAGATATCTCCGCCTCTTCCACCCGGCGTCCACATCCCGAACCCCCGCGCTTCGGGAAAAGCGGGAATCATCACTTCGCCGCCGCGCCATCCGCGCGTCGAAAAGAATTGGCTGCCGCCCATGCCCGCGGATTCATACGACCCGCTTCCGGCCGTGCTTTGGAGAGCCGCGCCGAGACGTTGCCGCATTCCGGGAATGAACTCGTCATCATCGGCGCGGTGGCCGCGGTGCGCCTTCGGGCCGGCGATACGCGGATCCTCGGGTGCAATGCGGAGTAAGGAGCGCCACATCTCAGCGCGGATGTGCGAGAGTTCGCCTTCCGCGGTCAGGGCCGCCAAGAGGTGCGGCACGGCTCTTTCCGCGCCGGAACCCGCGCGCCCGAGACCCCGCGACGCAATCAGGCGAAGGTTCTCGTCCGCATCGTCGAGCTTACTGATAAACAGGGTTATGGCGCATGTGTCGGCGGCAGCATGCTCTTCGAGAGCCCGCAGCGCGGCGCGCCGGACGGCGGATGCATCGTCCGCCGCAGCCTTGACGAACAGATCGACAACGGACTCATCGACATTTCCGGCGGCGCTCAACATGCGGACCGCGAAGAGCCGGAGTTCAGCATCTCCATGGTGCAATGCCATCGCCGCAAAAGCTTCGGTCAGCCCGGGATCCGCATTCATTACGTCGACAAACACCCTGCCGATGCGCCAGCGGGTCTCAGGCGGGATCGCCGGGAGGCGCTCGAGCAATTGCGGAACGTGAGAGGCGGCGCGCACCCCGGCATGATCAAGGATGCGGACGGCTGCGCGACGGACGTCTTCGTCCGCATCCCCGGAAGTAAGCGCGGCAACCGCGGCAGGGAGAGCCTCTTCGAGGACGGCGTCGACGGAACCCGAACGTACGGCGGCCGCTTCGAGGCGGAGCAAGTCGTCCGCCTCCAGCAAAGGGGCGGCGGCGGCAACTATGACAAACGCGATGACCCGGATCATCGCGGTAGGGAGGCAGGTTCTTCCAGCCACGCAAGGTTGAACTCGTAGTGGTGCCGGCTGGAGATCAGATGGATGATACCGTCCGGCGCCTGCACCGCCGTCACGTATCCCTGGTGTTCCGCATTGTCGTAACTTGCCGTGAAAGGAGCGGACGGTCCGCGGACATGACGCGCAAAGTACTCTTCGCCGTCCGCAGGGGTAATGAGCTTTCGCACCGGCCAGGTTTCGCCTTCGTCGTAGGAAAGCGCGGCAAACATTCCGTGTCCGCGGAATTCCTCACCTTTTTGGTTTCTGAACATCATTCCCCGTTCACGCGGTTCGTTGCGGTCGTCGGTGAAGGCGACGTAAAGGATCGGCCCCTCATCCAGCCTCAGCAGATACGGCCGCTGCCCGCTGCCGACCGGCGGGAAGGGGCTCGCGCGGGATTCCCACGACTCCCCCATGTCGGCGGAAACGCTGAGCGGACTGCGTTCCTCGATATTGCGGCCGCGTCCGATAGCCAGCAGGCGGCCGTCCGCGAGTTCCACAACACCGGCGTGAATGCCCGGAATCGTGCCGCCCGGATCGCTCCAGGTCTTGCCACCGTCCCGGCTGAGGTGCAGGGCCGTGCCGCCGGGGTTCGAATCGGCCGCCAATACCATTGCCCCGTCGCCGGTTTCGAAGACGCGGTCGATCACCTGATGACGGGAGCCATGCTCGGGACCGATCAATTTCGGCTTCGACCATGTCCGGCCGTTGTCCGTGCTTGTCCGCATGATCATGGCGAGAATATGGTGAATCTGACCGCCGGCCGAGTATCCGTTGAAGTGGTAGACGGTTCCGTCACCGTCCGTATAGAGGGCCGGCCCATGCAAATTCCGTCCCGGAACGGTCAAAAACTTCGCCGCCGTGTCCCATGCTTCCCCGCCCGCACGGAAACGTGCAGCCGCGATCAACAGCCCGCGCCCCCGTTCGCTGCCCATTACATGCCATGCAGCAAACAAATCACCGTTCGGCAGGAGGGTGAGCGCCGGACAATGCGCAAGGAAACCGTCCCACGGAGCCTCCCCCGGCAGGTGAACGTAAATGCGCGGACCAGCGAAGTGCGGCACTTGCTCCGCCGAGACCGGCCATTCATGCCGCTCCTGAACAACATCCCGTGCCCACTGCGGTGTTTCATGGATATCCCGGGACAACGGCGTCGTGTCCGGCCTCGCCCCTCTGACCACCCGAAAACCGATCAGCCAATTCTTATTCTCCGGAAGGTTGGCCAACCGGGCGGCACTACGCAACCACGGCAACGGGCTGTTATGGCTTCCGCCGCGCGTCACCTTCGCGTCACCGTCGTCGTAACCGACCGGATCCGTTTGCTCCCCGGCGAGGTACGGGCCGTACCAATCGAGCGTCCATTCCTCGACGATCCCGTGAACGTCGTGCAGGCCCCACGGGTTCGGCGGGGTCTGCCCCACCCGCAAATCAACCGGCTCCGGGCGCGGAGCGTTCCGCTGGTACCGGTGGAAGGCATCGGGCAGCTCCTCTCCCGTGAAAAACGGCGTCGTCGTTCCGGCGCGGGCCGCGTATTCCCACTCCGCTTCGGTCGGGAGGCGGTACGGCTCACCCTCTTTTGCACTGAGCCACTCGGTGAAGGCAACCGCCTCATCCCAGCTGACAAAGACGACCGCCTCGTCATCTTCTTCGGATATCCCCCATTTCCCGCGCTGTTCCCGGTGATCCGGATCAAACCTTTCGTATTGCGCGTTCGTTACGGGCGTGGATGCGACATGAAAGGGTCGCGTGATATGCACGGTGTGCACAGGCCGCTCACTGTATGACGCTTCATCGTCACCGCGCGGACTCCCGCGTTCGAACGTGCCCGGCTCAATGCGGAGCATTTCCATACCCAGCGTATTCACAAGACCTCCGCCGGTCTCCGGTTCCGGGGATGCGGCCGTGGCAACGGGGACAGGGATCACAAGCAATGCCGCGGCGCGGAGGACGCGCACAGGCATGCACAGCAATTTTCTGCTTTTTTGATATCGGGATTGCCTCACTGGTATTTTCATAAATGTGAAAGCGCCGCTCTGGAACCAATTGCCCTGTCATTGCCGAGTCGTTCCACCGTTCCGGGCTACGGCGGGACAAAACGCAATGGCGCTCGGATAAGCTGCTGGCTTACAGGAGTGCGGCTCTTTAGACCGCATAATACCGTTGGTACGCTCTTCAATCACGGGCTTTTCCGAGCGCCATCGGGGACAAAACGCGCCGACGTTGCCGACGAGCGGTTTCAGTCCGGCGAGTTCGATCCGGAAGGGCACGGCGAACCGATGCAAATCCACTTCCAATTCCGGACCACAAGACTACCCCTATCCCCCCGCCCTTTACCGCGGCAGATAGACCCATGCACCCGCTTCGTCCATCGAAGCCATCTCCATCCAGCCGAAAGCCGGGCTGTAGAGCCATGGATCATTGGCGACGTTGACCCAATCCATCCAATCGCCCGTATCGGCCCAACCGTCGGCCACCGGGTAGCCATTCCATGTGTCCGCCTCGTCACCGTCGCGGGGGACAATCGATGCATAGGTTGTCCCAAGGCGGATTTGGTCAATGAGCGTGCCGGAGTAGTCGCGCACGGCGCTGCCGGTGCGGTGGCTCGCGTCAAAGATCGCTATGCGGCTGACCTCGAGGAGCGCTTCGCCGGCCTCATTGGTCACGAGGGGCTGCGTCCAGATCGGCGTCCCCGGATCGGACACCGTCGGATCCGGATTCGCCCACATTGATACCCGCGGCTCTTCGAAATCCACCCGCACAACCATGAAGACCAGATCTCCGGCAAGCATGCTGAAAGGAGAGGAGATCTCCCCTTGCACGAGGTGCCCGCCGACCATCCACATGATGTCCCCCCAGCCGTTCGCACCCACGCCGAGGTGGCGTCCATCCACGTAGAAGAACGAACTCGAGGTAAGCATGACCTGGAAGAATCCACCTGGGCCACCCTCGATCCGCACGGAAGGCTTCGCGAGAAATCCAAACCACAATTCGCCCTCCGAGTAGGAACGGTCAAGGTTGCGGAAGTGCGAGTTCACGTTGCCGATATAATAATTGCCGCTTGTGCTCTCCAAACCGTTCGCAACCTCCATCGCGCCACCGAAGCCGCTCGTCGCCCCATCGTAGGCAAGGCCCTGCTCCGCCACGTTAAAGGATGTGTTGTTCCCCGCGGAACCCGGGTCGGAACGCCACGGCCCGTCCCAGCCGAAACTGGTCGCGCCGGATGCCTCGTGCAGGGCACCGGTTCCAGGAGGAATATCGAAGCCCTCGTAGACAAGCGTTTCCGCGGAAAGCGGTGCGGTCAGAGCCGCAAAAGAGAAAAAACAGGAGGCTGAGATCGCCCGGAAGAGTTTTTGAATGAATCTACTCATGATAATCGTATATTTTTTGGCGTTTTTGTTATGCGTTTCCGCTGCGAGAGGAAATCGAATCCAATGAAGAATCTATTTTATTTCATATATTTCATGAATTCTCGATGACTGTCAATAAAACTTTGGATCCTGAAACGTTGCTGCCGGTATCGCCGGGCTGCCGTGCCTCCTTGATGATAGTCGCTTTGGACGGATCTTCGCCGAATGGATGCTGGCGGGAAAATTCAAGATCCCAGAGCACGCCCGTAGTGCCCAGCGACACGCAGAACACGGCAAGCGGTAAATACCGCCTACGGAATTCCCTCAAGCGATAGCGCCACGGTGAATAGATCGGTCGGAGATCAGGCATGATGGAAACCTTCGGTCATTTGGAAATGCAAGAGCATGGAGACTCCGCCGCAGTTCACTTGGTCGGCGCCTCACCCCGCATGCGGTCCATGAAGGCGCGGTCAATAGGATACTTATGCAGAATGTAGATGACGATGAGGAGGAGAATCGGGCCGCAGAGGAAGGTCATTGTCGCGATATTGCGCACGGCGGAAGCGGTCTGCACTTCGGCCTCCGGATCGATGCCGGAGAGCCGGATCATGAAACCCGTGATCACCAAGCCGATGGACTGCGCCGCCTTGGTGAAGAAGCTGAAGGCGGCGGCGTAACTGCCGTCCTTGAGGACACCGGAACGGCGGTGGCTCAACTCTGACGTATCGGCGATCATGGAGGTCGCCAACGGAGTGAGCATCCCGCACCCGCCCCACCACAGAGCCTGCCCGAATCCGAAAATGATAACCCCCGCGGGAACACTCAGCGCACCAATGGAGAACGATGTGCGCGGGTCGACAATCCCGAGGGTGAACATAACAAAGAGAAGGGCGCCGCCGAACATGGCCATGCCGATACCGAAATACCCGACCGGTTTCTTATCGAACCGCTTCACCGTACCGGCGAGGCTGAGGGAACAAAAACCAAAAGCAACCATCCCCGCGCCGTGCACAAATGTCTTCTCCAAATGAGTCAGCTCCATGAAAAACACATATGTGAACATTTGCACCTGCGAGGTCAGCATCATTCCCAACTGGACGACACCAAAGAAGGCAAAAACAAACCACGCGAGGCGGTCTTTGAAAATCGCCGTAATACTGCGGAAGAAGTAGGCCAATCCGCGGCCGGGAAGTTCGGTCGTGCGGTTGTCCTTAGCGTAGGCGCGCGTGGCCCAGACACTGAAGAGGATGGCAACAATCGTGGCGATGGAGAGTACCGTCGCCATGGTGATATAGTTTCCTGCGATCGTCGTTCCGTCAACGCGCCGGCCGGTCTCCGGATGGATACCGTCGCGGAAGAAGAGCGTCCATGCCATTGCCCCGAAAATGAAGTTCGTCGTCATGATGACGAAGAAGCGGATGCCCTGGAGTTTGGATCGCTCAGCGTATTCCGGACAGATCTCGAATCCAAGGGCGACGTAGGGCACGACAAAGACCGTCGACGCCGTGCGCACCATGAGACTCAGGCCGAGGACGACCCAGAACATGGCAAAGGTCGACTCGAATAGAGTGGGAACATACCATAGGCAGAAGAAACACAGACCGAGGACCAGACCACCGGAGAGGATATAGACATGCCGCCGCCCGAAGCGGGACCGCGTCTGGTCTGTAATATAGCCCATGACCGGATCGGTCACGGCGTCCCAGACCAGCGTGATGCTCAGCGCGATGCCCGCGTAGACCGGACTCAACCCCAGCACAAGCGTGAAGTAGAGCATCGCGAAGTTGCTGATGCCGTTCTGGAAAATGGAGAGCGCGGCGTCGCCGGTGGCGTAACCGAATATCTTGAACGTGGGAACGGAGGGTTTCGGGGCAGGCTGGTTCATGGGAGCAAGCGGTTGCGATTGTGGGCGGAGCGCGTTGCGCGGTTACTCCTCGATGACCTCAAGGAGGGCGACAAAGGCGCGGTTCGTGGGGGTTTCGAGGCGAACGCGACCGCGGAATCCCCAGTCATCCTGGCTTCCCTCCCATTCCACGTCGACGATCTCAGGCTCCGACCATTCGCCGTCTTCAATACTGAGCCAGCGGAGTTTCAGTTGATCGACATGCACCCACGGGTCGAGGTCCACGACATAGCGCCCGGCGGGGAAGTACACCGCGTAGTGCTTTCCGATATTCGCCGTGACATACGCTTCCATGAGCCCGCGTGTAGGCGCGCGCACCGAGATGAGATCGTTGTGCGGATAGCTTGAAAGCATGTCCACTTCCTCGAGGAAGCTCGACATGGCGCGGAGGTTGATCTGCGCGCGCTCTGTCAGGCCGATGCCCCAGTCAACAACATCGCGGTGAAAGCGGCTCGATGCACAACCGGCGATGATATTGCGCCAAAAACGGTCCTCCGCTTCGCGCGAAACACCCGAAGAATAATTGCGATAGCCCATGCCGCCGCCGTAGACCTTTTCGTTGTTCATGGGCACGGGACCACCGGGCATATTCGCCACCTTCTTGCGCCAGAACATGATGTTGTCCCAGTGCGCCTGGCCCCGGGCGCCGCGGGAGTCCTGGTTGTTCTGCGAAATCTCGATGAAGCTGTAGATATCGCGGTACGTCATGGCGTGCCGCACGGCGTTCGACGGATCAAAGTGCATGCTGGTGACATAAACATCGCGCCCGGCGGCTTCGCCCGCGGAGGTGATGTGCTTCGCCCAGAAGTTCTCCCACACAGGTCCCTTGCGGCTCTCGTTATTGATGTTGTAGAGCACGTGGTCGTATGCAAGCGTGTGTTCGAGTATGTGGTCGACGAACCGCTTCTGGTAGTCGAGCATCACCGTGTTCTCCGAGCGGACGGAGTCGTAGAAGTCGTCGCGGCTGGCGATGACATCCTCGCCGTAGTTGACATTCTGATCGGGGCTCCACGGATGGCGGAACCAGTTCCCCGCCGCGAGATCGAACGGATCCCAAAGGGTGATCTGCACAATGATGCCGCGTCTGTGCGTTTCGCGCAGGAAGACGCGCAGCCGCTCCCAGTAGGCATCGTTCCACTGGTCGAGATCGTAGATGCCGTCCTCGACCTCCTTGAAGGCGTAGATATCGCCCGGATTGCGGTCGGAGAAGGTGCAGCGCACGTAGTTTCCGCCCACCGAAACGAGGAGGTCGAGGTGGTCGATCATCGGCTGTCCCTCCCACTGGAACAAGTTGTCCCGGTGGCTTCCGCCGACAAGGATAATGGGCTCGCCATGATACTCCCAGTACCATGAATTGGCGGCGTGCGGGCGAATGGGCGCATTCTCATCCGCGGCGGCGAGTGCGGGAGCGGTCAGGCCCGACAAAACAAACGCCCCCGCGGAGAGAGCGTATCCAATAATGTGCAGTGCGTCTTTTTTCATCATTCGAATAAGGTTTGTGGTTCTCTGTCAGTTGGTTGAGCCGTTCTCATGGAGCAAAGCCGTCACGGAACCGGATTTCCACGTGGTAGAATCGGGCAGGTACACCCGTCGAAAAGGCGGGATCGGAAATGGATACCCAACCTCCGTCCGATGCCGGCAGCGGATCCTCCGCCGAATCGAAGAGAATTTCACTCCAGTCGACAAGATCCGCGGAGGCACGGACCCGGTAGCGCAGGTCGGTCCGGCTGGACAAGTGGAAGAAGTCTACGCCGAGCGCGCCGCCGTCGATCCGGACGACGGGCATACGGGGCGCGGGATCGGCGTCGAGCCCGATGTCAACGGCATACCGCTGAAGATTGGCGACACCGTCTCCGCGCGGCACGGCGAACGGCCCGGAGACGGCAGGATTGGCGCGGTCAGCCGGATCGGGGAACTGGCTGTCCCGCCACGCGGTGTAGTCCGTTTCCAATGTCGGCACCTCGACACGCAAGGTCTTACCGGTAGCGTAACCGCTGTTGAAATACCATTCGACCGTTTCCACAGAGACGACCGCTTCAGTCGCACGTGTCCATGACCGGTCGTTAAATTCATGCTCTCCGTCCTCATCCGGAAGATAGACCCGCGTATGCGTCGTACCGAGGATTGCCTCAAGGTCTACGGATGCGGGAACAAACAGTCCGCCCATGTATTCGAGGGCCTGCGTTTCGTCAGCTGGTTCGGTGACATAGAGCGAAATCAGTCCGACATTTCCCGGGGCGGCATCGAGGCGCAGCACACCGTTGCCCGGAGGCGGCGCGCCCGTCGGCACGGTACCAACAGACTGTGAGAGAACAAAACTGTGATAGAGCCCGTCCGCGGACGGTGCGTGAAGCACGCCCCGGTCGACGACGACTCCGCCCGATCCGCTCAGCGCCCCCACCCGCCCCGTTCCGCCGAGGACTCCTGTGTCATCGACGGTGACACCCGATCCGAGTGTGCCCCGGATGAGCAAAGAACCATGGGAGACGGTCACGGGCGCAGTATAGCCTGCGTTGCTGCCAGTGAGAACAATCGTGCCGCCTCCGCTCTTGCTAAAGCCGTGGTTACCGCTGAGTTTCCCGGTGAGTTCGAGGGTGTTGCGCGTCCCGTCGACATGAAGCGATGCGGGCCCGGAGAAATCGACGGCATCGGTGAGAACGGCGTGGTTGTCATTCACACCGGGATCGTAACGCAGCGCCCCAAGCAATCCCATACCCTCCCCTTCCGGAAGACCGGAGGATTCAAGGCCCGGTCCGTCGAGCGAAACACGCCCGCCGAAAGTATAGATTCGGGTATCCCCGCCGCCGCTACCGGAGATGAGGCGGAGTTGTCCCCCGGAGCCCACCGCGACGCTCTTCGCGGAGCGGGGTGTCGCCGGTTCGGTAACCATCAAGGCACCCTCGGTGATCGTGACGGCACCCGAGAAGGATTTGCCACTACCCGTGAGCGAAGCGAAGCCCGCGCCCGTCTTGGTGAGCCCGCCGGGGCCGGACCATCCGCGCCGAAGGCGCAGCGCGCCGTGGTCGGGGTCGCCCTCTGGATTGAGCACATTCAGGACAAGGTCGCTTGCGAGAAACGTGCCCGCATCGACGTCAAACTCGACAAAGCCCGGACCGTCGCCGGATACTTCGATGAGCGCGCTTCCACCGGGGTCGGAGAACGTCAGGGTGTTTCCCGCGTCGCGGTCGCGCACGCGGTTGCGCCCCGCGGATTCACCCTGTTGAAAGGAGATGCTACCGACGGTGACCGGTCCGCGGATGTTGACGTTGCGGTCGGCGTCGGGACTGGGCGCAGCAATTTCGGCGTCCGTCCCCGATCCATTGGGGAAGTGGCCGCCGTCCCAGTTTTCACCGTCCGTCCAGTCGGCGCTTCCGCCCGGGAGGAAGACGAAGCCGTCGAGATTCGGGAAGAACGACGCCTCGGTCACTGCGCTCCATGTGCCGTTGTCGAGTATCCGCGCCTTCACGACAACCGCTCCGGTGAGGGTGACGCCGCCGCTGTAGGTGTGCCCGCCCGCGGCGACGGCCCCCGTCCCGAACTCGCGCGGATCCGAACCGTCGGTCGTGTAGTAGACGGTGCCCGATCCGTTCGGATTTTCGATGGTAAGGTTGAAGCCGGGCGTGAAGCCACCGCCGTGTTGCGCAAAGTCCGGCGCGTCGACGTCAGGATAAAACCCGGCGTCGCGCAATTGACCGACGACGATTTCCGTTCGCTGCGGCAGGTATTCATTGAGCATGCGGTCGAGGGTCGGATCCCAGTGCGACTCCACGCCGTAGCGGTGCACGGGAGTGCGGCGCTCGCGGATCTCGATTCGGTAAGAACCCCAGCGCGCCTCCTCGGCGAAGACCGCGGGCCGCGCCTCCGCCGCGACGCGCGCAAGATCCGGTACCGTCGCCTCCGGTGTCAGCGCGCCGCCGTTGAACATATGAAGGCGCACACGGTCGGCGAAGCGCAGGCGGAATTCCGCGTTGTGCCGCAGAGGGCCGAAAAAGGTAGGCGGGTCGCCGATGCGGCGCGGCGGATCCCAAGCCGTGTGGACGACATTCTCGTTCACATCCTCGAACGCGCTTTCGGTATCCCAGACGACGTGGAGGACAGGCCCGTCCTCGCGGTGGCGGACGGCGGTCCAGTTGTTGCGCGGCCAGTCCGTGTTACCGGCGAACATCTGCGTGAGGTTGTAGTCAATAAAGTGGTCGATATCGAGGACCTCCTGTAGAGCCAGATAGTTGGCGTTGTCGCTCAAGTCGCTTTGCACGACCCCCTGGATATCAGCGTTCCAGCGCTCCTCGTCACCGTCCCGCATTCCCTCGCGCCAGCTACGGGCGTCGTATTCCTCACGCTCCCCGCCCAGATAGCCGGCGGCCCAGGCGGCGTCCGGACGCTCCGAAAGCATGTAGAGCCCCCAGTAGAGTCCGTTGATATAGAGATGGACATGGCGCCCGTGGGAGCCGATTCCGCTCATTTCGGCCTGCCGGTCCTTCATCCATTGGTCGAGCAGGTAGAGACCGTTGTAGCGCTGCCACCAGTGCGTCCACGAGTTGTTGTACTTGGCCTTAAGGATAATCGTGTTGTAAGACTGCACCGGCGAGCCCTGCGGCGCCATGGCCGGAAAATCCAGCTCGCTTGGTCCGTAATCACTCTTGAAGAGGAGCCGGAAGGACTTCTTCGGCGTACTGTCATCCCCCCGACTGCCCGCTCCCTGGATGCGCAGACCAGCGTTGACGTTGAACTCCGGTCCGCCGTTCGGATCGATCCACTCCACGGAGGTTTCCCGCTCCCAGCGGTAGTCAACGCCCTCCACTCGTTGGGTGGGATTCGCATAGATACCGTTGCTGCCGAACATATCGTCCACCGGAATGACAAGCGAAACCGTGGGGATGTCCAGGAGCGCTTCCTTCATGCGCTCGGGGTACCCCTCGCGGGCGATGACGACCTCGCTCATTCCGTAGCTGATGTGATCGAAGTTGCCCCACGTCCACGTATTGGGATAGCCCTCCGGGGCTTCCCGGGTGCGTTGGATAACATCGTCGAGAAAGAGGTAAGTCGCGGTCACCACGTTGCCAGCGGAGAGCGCGTCTTCGCGGAAGGCCGCCGCCCTCACGACGGCGGATGCATCGACCGGCACCGGTCCCGTGTAGGGAATTCCCGAGGCAAGGGTCGGTTTCGACCCGTCCAGCGAGTAGACAATCGTCGCCTGCGGATCCTCGTGGCGCAGTTCAAGATCAAACGGCTCGTCGTAAAATCCGCGCCGGTGCGAAAATTCCGGCGGTGCGAGGAGAAAGGCGGCAGCGGTGTCTGCGTTCGCGGCCATGGGCGTCGGGGCCTCGAAATAACCGAACTCTAATCCGCCATCGGTAATGCGGCCGTAGGATATGTCGCGCGGAATCGGCACCGCCGGCACCATGTCGGCAGTCGATCCGTCGGGCCGCGTGAGGACAACAGGCTCGCCGTCCGCGCTTATGGAAAAGCCGGCGTGCAGATGCTCCGGGCCGGGACGGTCTTTCCCGGACGCCCAGATAAGCAGGCGGCCCTGCGCCGGGATCACGGCCTCGCCGATGATCCACTTGAACGGGTTGTCTACGCGGTCGGAGAAGCCCCACCCCGTGAGCTCCACAGGCGTCGCTCCCCGGTTGTACAGCTCCACCCAGTCCGGGAAGTCACCGTCTTCGTCGGCAATCGTGGCACCGTTGGAGGCCATGATCTCGTTGATCACGACATCGCCGCCACGAAGCAACGCGACGTGAGCAAACAGAATGGCGCACACCAAAACAGTCGTTGTTCCGGAGAAAGGTCTAGGGGCTTGTTTCATGAAATAAAATATACTGTCCGGGGTTTGTAGCAGGGGAAAACTCAACAAAAGAAGAACAGGACTCAAGATGAATTTCAATGAAATTTTGAATATTCTTCTTATTTCATTCACCGAACGTACGTTTTCATGCCCTCCCGAACGGGCCGACGCCCCGCACAGCTCACTCCAGAGAGCGGAGCAAATCGCGGAAAGCGGACTCGAGACCGGCGTTTTCCCGGACCTCGCGGGGCGCATGGGGGCCGGTGCGCCGCCAGACATTGTTGTCGCCGGTGCGGTTGGTGGAGAATTTCACGCCCTCGGTCCAATTGTCCTCCACAAGAAAGTGGTCCGAGCCCTCGTCGAGGTAGATGTAGGACCAGTGGTGCGGATCGTGCACGTAGGACGGACGGAGAATGGAATGCACGCTGTTGCCGGTAATCGACGAATCCGGCTGCGAAGAGAGCGTGTAAATGCCCGCCGTGTCGTAAACGTGCATGCCGTAGCGGTGGATGTGGTTGTTGCGCACGTGGTTGTCGCGCATCGCACTCTCCGCGATGACCCAACCCCAGCCGAGACTGATCCCGGTGTAGGAAACGTCACGGATCTCATTGTGCTCGATGGTCACCCCACGCACGAATCCCGCGATGATAGCCACACACCCCCAGTCAATGTTGGCGATATCGACAAGCAGGTTGTTCGCGATACGCTCGTCCCTGCAAAGCTCGCGCGGATCCGCCGGATCGTAGGGCAAGTGTGTTTCCACACCCTCCTCCTGAAACGCGCCGATGACGATGCCGTTGCCGCCGATATCGCGGAAGACATTCCCCTCGATGCGGTTGCCGCGGGTGGCGCGGACAAAATCCAAGCCCGCCGACGCATGGTTCGTGAAAAAGCAGCGCTCAAAGCTGGAGTCGTGGAGCCCCTCCACGGTGACGGCGGCGGGCTTGCGCCCGACCCACGCCTGATTGCAGAGCGAATCGCTCTCAGGCGTACCCCGCGGCGAAAGGTTGTAGGCGTCATACATGAAGAATCCGGCTTGCAGCGGCACATGTCCGTAGTGGGTCGGGCGCATCCATGTCGTGTGGGAAAACTCAAGCCCGCGGAAGTGCACGTGCGAGACCGGACGGTCCGCTGTGCCCGCGACGCGCAGCACCGTCTCCAGATACGGCGCAATCACCTCCACGGAGGCCATATTCTCGCCTTCGCGGGGCCAGTAGTAGACGCGTCCGCCCTCCGGGCACTGGTACCACTCGCCCGGACGGTCGAGGAGACGGATGGAATTCGTGAGGTAATAGGGTGAGTCGTTGCCCTCGCCGCGCATCCAGACGAAGGGCCACGGCTTTTCAAACTGCAGACTGCTTTCCGGTTCGTGAAAGGTCACGCGCGCGCGGTCGCCGTGCACCTCGAAGGTCTTCACGCGCATCATGGCCACCGCCCACATCTGGTGCACCACCATTTCCATCGGAGCGGGATCACCCGGCCATTCGCCCTCCGGCGCGGGAATCCACGCCTCGCGCTTTTCGCGGTCCCAGACGAGCAACTCGTTCATTGCCTCGCCATAGGCATCGCGCGCCCGGTCGGCGCGGCGGCCGTCCACCCAGAGGTCGCGGAACTCCACCCGCCCCGGGCCCACCCGCGGGGCCTCCGCCACCCACACGTTGCCACGCGCCGCCTCCGGCAACCCTTCAATATCCTCGCGCAGCCGCTCCCATCCCGTCACCGGCACACCGCCGCTAATGACCGGACGCTCGCCCGGCGCCGCCTTGAAAACCGTCGGCGAATCCGCCGTCCCGGAATCCTCCGGGCGCACAAAGAGCGGCTGGATGAGGCGGTACACGCCTCCGCGCAGGACGACCTCGACCCCGCCCTCCGCGGATGGATCATTGAGGCGGCGCATCTCGCGCGCCTTGCGCTGAGCTAGATCAATGGACGCCAGCGGCGCGGCGCGCGTGCCGTCATTGAGGTCCGAGCCGTCCGGCGCCACCCAGATTTCAGCGGGGGCGGCCACTGCCGCGGAGCATCCGGCAAGGCAAAGCGCGGCGACGAAACAGGCGAAAGTTCGGTGGATTCGTGTCTTCATGGGTGCATAAGGAAGAAAAACTGGTGATTGTCGAGACAACCAATCTCAAAGTTCATTTGAATTTCATCAACAAAAATCGACCCCGCCGCGCCGCGCCGAAGACCTGCCCGCACCGGCCACCCATGCCCCGCATCCATCCGACAGAATCGTTCCAGCGTAATCTGTAAGCGTTTGGTAATATAGGATATATCCCTACACGCCAAACACTTGCGCTGCACGTGGAGACGCCCCCGCCATTCGCTCGCGCAACGGTGCCGAGGAGCGGAAGGGGCCGATTGGAAAAAGTTTGCCTTTCAGGGCTGGACACGGTCAGATAATCAGTCTATTTCAATTTGTATTTCATGAAAAAAGACCCCATTACACTGGGCGTAATCTTCGGCAACCGGGATTTCTTTCCGGACAAGCTTGTTGAAGAGGCACGTGCGGACTTCGAAAAACTCTTCGCCGAGAAAGGGATCCGCGCGGTCATGCTCTCGCCCTCGGACTCAAAACTGGGCGGCGTGGAAACCCACGCGGAGGCGCGCAAATGCGCGGAGCTGTTCGCGCGGCACCGCGAGGAGATCGACGGCGTCCTCGTCGTCCTGCCCAATTTCGGCGACGAGAAGGGCGTGGCCGACACCCTGAAGCTCTCGGGGCTGAAGGTGCCGGTGCTCGTACAGGGCTATCCGGACGATCTCGGGCGCCTTGATGTCATTCGCCGCCGCGACGCCTACTGCGGCAAGATCTCGGTGTGCAACAACCTGCGCCAGGCGGGCATTCCCTATTCGCTCACGGCGCGCCACGTCGTACGCCCGGACGATCCCTCCTTCCTCGCCGACCTCGGTCGCTTCCTTGCCGTATGCCGCGTCGTCGGCGGGCTGCGCGGGGTGCGCCTCGGCGCGGTCGGCGCCCGCCCCGGGGCCTTCAACACGGTGCGCTACAGCGAGAAAATCCTCGAGCGCAACGGCATCAGCGTAACAACCGTCGACCTTTCCGAAATCCTCGGCGAAGCGAACAAGATCAAGGACGACGATGATCGCCTCGCGGCCAAGACCGCTGAGATCAAAGACTATGCGGACACGACCGGCGTGCCGCCCGCAAAGCTCGCGCAGATGGCGCGTCTCGGCGTCGTCCTCGACGGGTTTGTCGCCGACAATCACCTCGATGCCACCGCCATCCAGTGCTGGACCTCCGTGCAGCAGAACCACGGCTGCAACGTGTGCACGAGCATGAGCATGATGAGCGAGCAGCTCCTGCCCAGCGCCTGCGAAGTCGATGTCACCGGCGTGCTCACGATGTATGCCATGCAGCTCGCCTCGGGCACACCCAGCGCGCTGGTCGACTGGAACAATAACTACGGCGACGATCCCGATAAGTGCGTGCTGTTCCACTGCGGCAACTGGGCAAAGTCGTTTCTCGACCAGACCAAGGTTGCGACCGCGCCGATTCTCGGCACCTCGGTGGGCGAGGAGAACACCTACGGCGCACTGGAAGGGCGCACGCCGGCGGGACGGCTCACCTTCGGGCGGATCAGCACCGACGACACGCGCGGGACGATCCGCGCCTATATCGGCGAAGGCCGCCTCACCGACGACGAACTGAAAACTTTCGGCACGCGCGCCGTCGCAGAGGTGCCCGACCTGCAGGGGCTCATGCGCTACATTTGCCGCGAGGGCTTCGAACACCACGTTGTCATGAATGCCTCCCACACCGCCGCCGTCCTCGAAGAAGCCTTCACCGTATACCTCGGCTGGGACGTTTACCACCACGAGCCGGCCGGAGCCTGAACCTATGCGACAACGTCCGGCCGACCGCGAACTCGCGGAGAAATCACTGCGCTACCGGCGCAGCGTCCTCAAGTGGATCAAGCACGCCGGGGCCGGCCACACCGGCGGCAGCCTCTCCTGCGTTGACATCCTCAACGTGCTCTACAACCGCATCCTCAACGTCGCGCCGGATACCTTCGGCGATCCGATGCGCGACCGTTATGTGCAGAGCAAAGGACATTCCGTCGAGGCCCTCTTCGTCGTGCTCGCCGACCAAGGGTTTTATCCGGAGGCCGAACTGGAAACACTTTGCCGCTACCAGTCGCATTTTGTGGGGCACCCGACGCGCAAAGTTCCGGGCGTCGAGCAAAACACCGGCGCGCTCGGGCACGGGCTCTCTGTCGCCGTCGGCATGGCCCTCGCGGCAAAGCTCGACGGTGCACCCTACCGCGTCTTCACGCTCCTCGGCGACGGCGAACTGGCCGAGGGCTCCAACTGGGAGGCCGCCATGTCGGGCGCGCACTACAATCTCGACAACCTCACCGCTATTGTCGACTGCAACACCCTCCAGATCACGGGGCGCACGCACGAAGTCATGAACAACGAACCCCTCGACGAAAAGTTCGCCGCCTTTGGCTGGGCCGTGCGGCGGGTCGACGGACACGACTTCACCGCCCTCACCGAAGCGCTCGAAAAACCGCTCGAACCCGGCAAACCCTCAGTCGTGATCGCCATGACGCGCAAGGGACGCGGCGTGAGCTTTATGGAGGATGTCGGCAAGTGGCACCACGGCGTGCCTGATGACGTCGAATACGCCAAGGCGATCACCGAAATCGACGAACAGCTCTCCGCCTTCGGAGAGGAGGTGCCGGCATGAGTGCACCCGCCCCGCCCATGCACAGCGCCGCCGCGCGCGAAATCGCGGAAGCGCTCGGCCTGACCCTCGGTCGGGCAAACCTCGAAATCTTCGCCGAAACCCTCCTCGAACTCGCCCGCGCCAACGGCAACATCCTCGCCGTGACGAGCGACTCGCGCGGCTCGGGCAAACTCGGCCCCTTCGGCAAAGAGCTGCCCCGGCAGATCGTCGAAGTGGGCATCGCAGAGCAAAACCTCGTCGGTATTGCGGCGGGTCTGGCCTCCGCGGGAAAAAAGGTCTTCGCCGTTTCCCCCGCCTGCTTCCTCACCGCACGCTCGCTCGAACAGGTCAAGAATGACGTCGCCTACTCCGACCAGCCCGTCTGCCTCGTCGGCATCAGCGCGGGCGTGAGCTACGGCGCGCTCGGTTCGACGCACCACTCCATCCACGACTTCGCCGTGCTGCGGGCGATCAACAACCTCGCCGTCGTCGCTCCCGCCGACAACCACGAGGCCGCCGCAGCCGTGCGCCATGCCGCGCGCGCGCAAACGCCGCTTTACCTGCGCTTCGGCAAGTCCGCCCTCTATGACCTGCCGGGACGCGGAGCGCCCTTCGTCCACGGCGCGGCCCGCGTGCTGCGCGACGGCGCCGACCTCGCCTTCATCGCCACGGGCGAGACTGTCATCCACTCCCTCCTCGCCGCCGAATACCTCGCGCGCACCGAAGGGCTGCAGTGCCGGGTCCTCAGCGTGCCCTTCGTCAAACCGCTCGACGAAGGGGCCGTCCTTGCCGCCGCCCGCGAATGCGGAGCCGTTGTCACCGCCGAGGAGCACATGGTCCACGGCGGACTCGGCGAAGCCTGTGCCGCGCTCGTTCTCCGCGCGGGCGTGTCCTGCCGTTTCCGTACCGCCGCCTTCCCCGACGAATACACCGTCACCGGCAGCCAGGCCGACATTTTCCGCCACTACGGCCTGACCATGGAAGGCCTCGCTCAAACCGCCCTCACCCTCGCGCAGTCCTCCGCCGCCCGAACCGCCTGAAATGCCGCGCTTCCTCGTCATTGACCAAAGCACCTCCGCGACGAAGGCACTGCTCTTCGACGCGTCCGGCCGCGTCCTCGACCGCGAGTCGCGCGACCACCGGCAGCACTACCCCCGCCCGGGGTGGGTCGAGCACGATGCCTCCGAAATCCGCGCCAACACCTTTGCCGCCCTCAATGCCCTCCTCGCCCGCCACGGCGACGACCTCGGTGACATCCGCTCATTGAGTCTCACCAACCAGCGCGAGACCGTCGTCGTCTTCGACCGGCAAACAGGCGAGCCCCTCGCCCCCGCCGTCGTCTGGCAGTGCCGCCGCGGCGCGCCCCTCTGCGAAGCGCACCTCGAAGCCGGGCACGGAGACACGGTCGCGCAGCGCACCGGCCTGCGTATCGACCCCTACTTCTCCGCCTCCAAACTCCAGTGGCTGGTTGAAAACAACAGCACCGTCGCCGCGCGCCTCGCCGACGGCAGTGCCGCCGCCGGGACCATCGACGCTTTCCTTATCCACGCGCTCACGGAGGGCAAGGTCCTCGCCACCGACCACACCAACGCCTGCCGGACCCTCCTCTACAACATCGACCGGCTGGAGTGGGACGCGGACCTCTGCAAATTGTGGAAGGTACCCCGGCGCGCCCTCCCCGAAGTCCGCGACAGCACCGCCGCCTACGGCGAGACCGACCTCGGCGGCCTGCTCCCGCGCGCCGTACCCATACAGGGCGTCATGGGCGACTCACACGCCTCACTCCTCGCGCAGCGCTGCTTTGAACCCGGCTCGGCCAAAGTCACCTTCGGCACCGGCTCCTCCATCCTCATGACCCTCGGCCCGCAGAGGCGCGACTCCAGCCGCGGCGTCGTCACCACCCTTGCGTGGGTACACGGAGGCCAGCCGACCTACGCCTTCGAAGGCATCGTCATCAGCTCAGCCTCAACCCTCGTGTGGCTGCGCGACCAACTCGGCATCCTCCCCGGCATTGCCGAAGCCGAGTCCATCGCCCGCTCCATTCCCGACAACGGCGGCGTCTACCTCGTGCCCGCCTTCACCGGCCTCGGCCTTCCCCACTGGAAGCCGGAGGCGCGCGCCGCCGTCACCGGCCTGAGCGCACAGAGCGACCGCCGCCACATCGTGCGCGCCGCCCTTGAATCCATCGCCTACCAACTGCGCGACGCCCTCGACGCCATGGGCGAAGACGCCGGCGCTGCCCCGAAGGCTGTCCACGCCGACGGCGGCCCCACCGCCAACAACTTCCTCATGCAGTTCACCGCCGACCTCACCGGCGCGCGGCTGCGCGTCGCCGACACCTCCGACGGATCGCCCCTCGGCGCCGTCCTCGCGGGCATGTGGGGCGCAGGCATCCTCAACGGCCCCGCCGCCATCGCCGCGCTCCCGCACGAAGGCCGCACCTACACCCCGCAGCTCGACGAGGCTGAAGTCGCGCGACTCTACGACGGCTGGCAAGCCGCGGTGCGCAAGACGCTCGCCTGATTTTCATTAACACCAACCAATACCTATACCCATGAGAGCACTACATCCTCACCTATTCCGCGCGGTCTTCGCCGCGCTCGCCGCCGCCCTTCCGGGGCAGATTGCGGCTCATGTCTGCGACCATCACGGTTGCGGGCATGCCCACGCCCTCGTCGACACCGGAATGTCGCCGCACGCCGTCATGTACATGCCCGGCCTGCGCGACACCCGCTGGACCGACGGATTCTGGGCCGAGCGTTTCGACGTTTGCCGGCATTCCATGGTGCCCTACATGTGGGAGATCTTCCAAAGCGAAGAAGAGAGCCATGCATGGGCGAACTTCCTTCTCGCCGCGGGCTACGACGACAAGGTCACGGGTGACAGCCACCAGGGACCCGTCTTCAATGACGGCGATTTCCTCAAATGGTTCGAGGGCGTGATACAAATCTATGCCCTCACCGACGACCCGGAACTCGACGAACTCATGGACCGCATCATCCACGTCGTGGGAAAAGCCCAGCGTGAGGACGGTTACCTCCACACCATGACAATTATCCCGCAGCGGCGCGGAAGCGACGAGCGGGTCGAGTTTCAGCGGCGCGAGGACTTCGAGACCTACAACATGGGCCACCTCATGACCGCCGCCGCCCTCCACCACCGTGTCACGGGTAAGGACAGCATGCTCAAGCTCGCCATAAAGGCGGCGGACTACATCTACGATCTCTACAAGAACGATCCTCTCACGCTCGCAAACAACGCCATCTGTCCTTCCCACTACATGGGCATTGTGGAGATCTATCGGATCACGCGCGACCCGCGCTACCTTGAGGCCGCCGAGCAGATGATCGAACTCCGCGCCGATGTAAGGGAAAAACGGGACCACAACCAGGACCGCGTCCCGTTCCGCGAAATGAATGAGGCTGTGGGCCACGCCGTGCGCGCCAACTACCTCTACGCAGGCGTCGCCGACGTGTTCGCCGAGGCCGGAGACGGCACCCTCTTCGAGACCCTGCGCAAACTCCATGAGAACGTCGCGCAGCGGAAACTCTACATCACCGGGATGACAGGCGCGCTCTACGACGGCGCTTCCCCCGACGGCTCGACCGACCACCGCGGCATCCAACTCGTCCACCAGGCTTATGGGCGCGACTGGCAACTGCCCCTCCTCACGGCCTACAATGAAACCTGCGCGACCATTGGCTACGCCATGTGGATGTGGCGCATGCTCACCCTCACGGGCGATCCCGAATACGCCGACCTCTTCGAGCAAGCCATGTACAACGGTGTCCTTCCCGGCATCAGCCTCGACGGCACGCACTATTTCTACGTCAACCCCATGCGCAAGCACCATGAATTCGACTGGCCCATGCGCTGGTCGCGCACGCGCGAGCCGAACATTCCCTACAGCTTCTGCTGCCCGCCGAATGTCGTGCGCGTAATCTCGCAGGTGCAGAACTACGCCTATACGCTCTCGCCCGACACCCTCTGGGTACAACTCTACGGCGCGAGCACGTTGGAGACGAAGTGGAAGGAAGGCGGCCGCATCAGCCTCCGCCAGGAAACCGACTACCCGTGGGACGGCGCCGTAAAGCTCAAGATCGACGAAGCACCCGAGCGCCCCATCACGATAAAACTGCGCATTCCCTCATGGGCAACGGCCGGCAGCGGACGCATCATGGTCAACGGCGTGCCGCAAGGTCCCGCCCTCAGGCCGGGCACCTACGCCGAAGTCACGCGCGAATGGAAGGAAGGCGACGTTGTCTCCTTCACGATCCCCTTCGAGCCCACCCTCTGGGAATCGAATCCGCTTGTCGAGGAATCGTTCAACCAAGTGGTCGTGCGCAACGGACCGCTCGTCTACTGCATCGAGAGCAACGACCTCCCCGCCGACGTGCGCATCGAAGATGTTGCCCTCTCCATCACGGAATCGCCCGGCAACTTCAAAGCCGAGCGCGAAACGATCGAGAACGCGGCCCTCGTCACGCTCACCGTTCCCGGCCTGCACATCCGCCGGCCCGACTGGAGGTCCGACGAACTCTACCGCCCGGTCCAAACCACCACCCCGCGCACGATCGACGTGAAGCTGGTCCCCTACTACGCATGGGGCAACCGCGGCGACACCGATATGGCGGTCTGGATTCCCGCCCGCTGAGTCCGGCATCACTTCGCGAACGCCCGCCGGTCCGAATCCGGCGGACGTTCTGCCTAGGTAGTTAATAGATACGATTTCATGACAGTCTCCCGCTTCCAAGCCACCGACTTGCGCTGTGAATACCTCGCGCGCCCGCTCGGTATCGATGAACGCAGTCCACGCCTCGGCTGGACCATCGAATCCGAGGGCGACGGCGCGCGCCAGACGGCCTACCGGGTGCGCGTCGCCACGGCACCGGAGTTTCTCGCCGCCGACGGGGCGGACCTCTGGGACAGCGGACGCACCGACAGCAGCCAAACCCGGCACATCGTCTACGGCGGAAGCCCCCTTCAATCGCGGCAGTATTGCTACTGGAATGTCGAGGTGTGGGATTCCGAAGGCAATTCCTCTGTATCCGACGCCGAATACTGGAGCATGGGCCTGCTGGACGCCGGTGACTGGGAGACCGACTGGATTGCAGCCGACCCGGCGATCTTCGCCCGCGACTCAAAAGCCACGCCCGGCGACAGAACCAAACCAGCCACACCGGCGTGTTTCCGGAAGGTTTTCACCGTGCCCTCCGGCGTGCGCCGCGCAACACTATACGCAAGCGCCCGCGGCATCTTTGAATTTACCCTTGGCGGTGTCGGTATCTGCGACGATCTCTTCGCCCCGGAATGGACGGACTACCGGAAACGCATCCAATACCGGACCTACGATGTCACGGCGTGGCTGCGCGAGGGGCCCAACGTCCTTTCCGCCATGCTCGGCGACGGCTGGTGGAGCGGGTATGTCGGCTGGCAGGAAACACGCGGCCGCTACGGCTTCCGGACCAGCCTTGCTGCCCAACTCGAGCTGGAGTTGGATTCGGGCGAACGTATCGTCGTCGCCAGCGACGACTCATGGCGCTGCAACACCGGCCCGGTCCTTGCCTCCGACTTTATGATGGGCGAAACCTACGACGCCCGCCGCGAAAACAAAGGCGCGGACCAGCACGGATACAATGACGACGGATGGCTCCCCGCCGCCGTTGTCGATCCACCGGAGGCACCGCTCGTGGCCCAGCGCAACGAACCTGTCCGCATCACGGAGACAATCCACCCCGTATCCGTTAAAGCGGTCGGCAAGGACAAATACCTCTTCGACCTCGGGCAGAATATCAGTGGTTGGGTACGCATCCGTGTCCGGGCACCGTCCGGCACCCGCCTGAAGCTGCGCCATGGTGAGCGGCTCGACAACGACGGAAATCTCTACACAGAAAACCTCCGCCGCGCCAAAGCAAGGGACGTCTACATCTGCAACGGCAAGAGCGAGGAGATCTGGGAGCCCCGCTTCACCTTCCACGGTTTTCAGTATTTCGAGATCGACGGTTTGCCCACCGAACCGACAGCCGACACCGCCATCGGATGCGTCGTGCACTCCGCCCTCCCCCACGCCGGATGTTTCGAGTGCGCCCATCCCGGGGTGAACCGACTCTGGCTCAATGGCCTTTGGTCACAGCGCGACAACTTCCTCACCGTCCCCACCGACTGCCCGCAGCGCGACGAACGCCTCGGCTGGACGGGCGACGCCGAGGTCTTCATGCGCACCGCCTCCTACAACATGGACGTCGCCGCCTTCTTCACAAAGTGGATGACCGACATCGCGGACGCCCAGACGCCGGAGGGAATCTTTCCCGACACCGCTCCGCGTCTGCCGGAAGACGAAGGCAACTTCGTCGGTCTCGACGGCCTGGGCGGCGGCGCCGGCTGGGCCGACGCCGGGGTTATCATACCCCACACCATGTGGCGGGTCTACGGCGACACGCGCATCGTCGAACGCCACTGGAAATCCATGACCGCGTGGCTCGACTACCTCGAACGGACCAACCCGCGCGGGATCCGCGAAAACGAACTAGGAAACAACTACGGCGACTGGTTGTGCATCCCCTCCGACACAAGTTTCCGCACCCACTCGCCCATGAAGAACCTCCTCGCCACGGCGTTCTGGGCCGACGACGCCGCCAAGATGGCGGAGATGGCACACGCGCTCGGATATAGGGAGGACGCCGCGCGCTTCGAGGCAATGTTCGAAGTCGTACGTGATGCGTTTCAAAAGGAGTTTTACAGCGGCGACGGGCGCCTGACCGTCGAGACACAGACGGCCTACCTCCTCGCGCTTGCCATGAACCTCCTGCCGGAAGATGTGCGGGCGCGCGCCGCCGAACATCTTGTCGAAAACATCCGAAAGCTCGACTGGCACCTCAGCACCGGCTTCATCGGCATCCGCTTCCTCAACCCGATTCTCACGGACTACGGCTACGCCGATGTCGCCTACAAGCTGCTCCTGCAGGATGACTACCCGTCGTGGCTCTATCCCGTGAAGCACGGAGCGACAACGATCTGGGAGCGCTGGAACGGTTGGACGGAAGAAGACGGGTTCTTTAATCCGCACATGAATTCATTCAATCACTACTCGCTCGGCTCCATCGGCGAGTGGTTATTCCGTCACGTCGGCGGAATCGAAACGGATCCGGATCACCCCGGTTTCCGGCAGTTCGTCCTCAAACCATGGCCCGACTCCCGTCTCGGGCACGCCAAGACACGCTATCGCAGTATCCACGGCGAGATCCGCAGCGAGTGGCGCATCGAGGGCGGCCGCCTGCACTGGACCGTGCGCATCCCCCCGAACACATCGGCCCGCGTTTTCATCCCCGCCGACCCCGGGACCCGTCCCAACGCCGACGGCCATCCGCTGCCCGGCGACCTCCCGCGCGAAGGGCGGCACATCGTCATCCGCGCAGAGCCGGGCACGCACACGTTCGAGAGCACATGGAGCGGATTCTGACCATGGAGCGGGTCCGTGCCACATACCGTATCGAGACGCCCCTCGACGTTCACGCGGCCGCCGAATCGCTCGCGGGCGAGCAATCTTCCGGAACCTTCGTCGAGGTTCCCGGCGAAGACGAGGCGCTGCGCAACCGTTTCCGGGCCCGCGTTGAAGGCGTCACCGAACTTGATGCCTCCGAATCACCCGCGCTTCCCGGAAGCCGCCCACCCGGCACAAATTTCCGGCGCGCCGATGTCACCATCTCATGGTCAGTCGAGAATTTCGGGTACAACTTACCTACCCTCGTTTCCACGCTGCAGGGCAATCTCTACGAGCTGGCCCAGTTCTCCGGTCTTAAGCTCATGGACTTTGAGGTCCCGCCCTCCTTTGCCGACCGGTTCCGCGGCCCCGCCTTCGGCGTCGTGGGCACGCGCCGTCTGACCGGAGTGGAAGGACGCCCCCTCATCGGAACGATTATCAAGCCGAGCGTCGGCCTCAGTCCGGAGCAAACGGCGGGCTTCGTCGGTGAACTCGCCGAGGCCGGGGTCGACTTTATCAAGGACGACGAGTTGATGGCTGACCCCCCGCACTCGCCTTTCGGCGAGCGTGTGTCCGCCGTCATGGACGTCCTCCGGCGGCACGCCGACCGCACTGGAAAGCGGGTCATGTACGCCTTCAACATCAGCGGTGAACTCGAAGCCATGCATAGCCACTACGACATGATCGTGAAGGCGGAGGGCACATGCGCGATGGTCAGCATCAACAGCGTCGGCTTATCCGCCGTAAAGGCGGTCTGCGACCGCGGCCAACTCGCCGTCCACGGCCACCGCAACGGCTGGGGCATGCTCAACCGCCATCCCCTTCTGGGCATCGACTTCCGCGCCTACCAAAAGCTGTGGCGGCTCGCGGGCGTCGACCAGATCCACGTCAACGGCATCGCCAATAAATTCTGGGAACCCGACGACTCGGTGGTTCATTCCATCGAATCCTGCCTCCAACCCTTCCTCGACGGTTTTTCCGTCCTCCCGGTGGTATCGTCCGGCCAATGGGGCGGACAGGCGCCGGAGACATGGCGGCGTACCCAGACGGTCGATCTCCTCTACATGGCGGGCGGGGGCATCATGGCCCATCCCGACGGCCCCGCGGGCGGAGTGCGCGCGCTGCGGCAGGCATGGGAGGCCGCTGTCACAGGCGTCTCCCTCAACGAAGCGGCCCGCAGCCACCCCGAACTCGCCAAATCCATCGCCAAATTCGGAGAGAAGCGATGATTCTCGGGTTCTACGGCGACGACTTCACGGGCTCAACCGACGCCCTCGAACAAGTGGCCCTCGCGGGCTTGAGGGCACGACTTTTTATGCGCCTGCCCGATCAAGAGGCGCTTGACGAATGCCGCGGCTTCGACGCCGTCGGCATCGCGGGTGTCAGCCGGTCTCTGGCCGCGGAGGCAATGGAGGAAGAGCTTCGTCCCGCGTTTGCCGTTCTCCGTAAACTTTCGCCGCAACTCATTCACTACAAGGTCTGCTCAACTTTTGATTCGTCGCCCGCCACAGGCAGTATTGGCAAAGCCCTTGATATTGGCGCGGACGTTTTTCCGAACGCGTGGATTCCTATTCTCGTCGGCGCGCCCGGCCTTGGACGCTACTGTGTCTTCGGCAACCTGTTCGCACGCATGGGTATCGGAGGGTCGGGCGAAATCCACCGGCTCGACCGCCATCCCTCGATGAGCCGCCATCCGGTCACCCCGGCGAAGGAAAGCGATCTGCGCCTGCACCTCGCGGAGCAAACCGGGCGCAAGACCGGACTCATTGATGTTCTCGACCTGGATAGACCCGTTCCTGAGATCATCCGCAAAATTGATTCGCTTGCCCGGAAGGGATTCGCCAACATCCTCTTTGACGCTCTCCACGACGTGCACATCCGCAGGGTTGGCGAAATCCTTTCAGCGGTCGCTTCGAAAGCCCGGCCGCTCTTTGCCGTTGGTTCCTCTTCGGTGGAAAGGGCGCTCGTTTCTTCGTCTACCGACCGCAACTTCCATGCCGCCGAAACGGAGAAACCGACAGCGCCGATTCTTGTCCTCTGCGGCAGTCGCTCTCCGGTCACCACAGCGCAAATACGCCATGCACGGGAAAGCGGGTTTGCGCTCCACGCGCTCGACGTTCCGCGTCTCCTCGACACTGCGGAACGAGACAACGCCATCCGCATGTCGGTCGACGGGGTAGTTGATCTCATCACGAAGGGAAAGAACGTCATCCTCCATACCGATGCACTCAGCGAAGCGGTGTCCGGTGCGCAGGACACCGCCCGTGTCCTCGGCACAGCACTCGGGACATGCGCCGACGCTGTTCTCCGGAACGCACAGACCGGACGCGTCGTGATGGCCGGCGGCGACACCTCCGGATACGCCGCCCGCGCCCTCGGGATCGACGCCGTCGATGCCGCCGCGCAATTCTGGCCGGGCGCCCCGCTGTGCCGGGCGCGTTCAACCAATCCGCACGTCCATGAATCCGAAGTCATCTTCAAAGGAGGACAAGTGGGGAACGATCATTTCTTCTCACTCGCGGCAGGAGTCGACCCTTGACCCGTACTTTCCATACAATGAACCATCCGAGCACTCTCGCCCTCATTCACACTTCCGCCACGCTGGTGCCGGTGTTCCAAAAGCTCTGCGCGGAACACCTCCCCGGCGTGAACGCGTTCCACATTGCCGACGACAGCCTCATCCGCGACGTCATCGCCCAGAACACCCTGACACCGCGGAACGCCCGGCGTGTGGCCAATCACATCGCCTCGGCTGAGAGCGCGGGAGCCGATTATATAATGGTCACCTGCTCCTCCATCGGCCCGGCTGTGGAGGCGTCGGTCCCGTTCACGGCCGTCCCCGTGCTCCGTGTCGACCAGCCCATGGCGGATACGGCAGTCCGCACCGGCAAACGTATCGGCGTGGTCGCGACACTGCCGACCACGCTCGATCCCACCGCCGACCTTGTCGAACGGCGCGCCGGCTTCGCCGGGCGCGATGTCCGTATAGAAGCCCGCCTCTGTGAAGGTGCCTTCGACGCCCTCATGAGTGGAGACGCCGACAAACACGACGCCATGGTCGCGGAGGCACTGCGCACGCTCATACGCGAAGTCGACGTCGTTGTCCTCGCCCAAGCCTCCATGGCCCGTGTCGTCGACACACTCGACGACAAGGACAAATGCGTCCCCATTCTAGCGAGCCCTCCCATCGCCATGCGCTATCTCGCGCAGATCTTTCTTCCCGGCGGGCATGCGCACCAAAAGTAACGATCCGTGCTTCTCCGTCTTCGCCAGTTCTCTCTCGCCCTCGGGGGTATCGCCTTCGTCACCGCCGTCGGCGCCGTCATCGCGGGCGCCGATGCTGTCGCGCAACCGGCAGGCGTTCTCGCCGCGGTCGGGACGGCGATCGGCCTCGGCGCGCTCCCCGCCCTACGCGCCTACCAGTACACCGGCTGGATTATCGCCGCCGTCATCGCCGCCATGGTCTACCCGTCGGCGTTTCTCACCGTCGGCGATTTCGACATGCGCAGCCCGTGGCTCATTCTTCTCGTCGTACAACTCGTCATGTTCGGCATGGGCACGCAAATGAGCCTTGCCGACCTACGGGGTGTGGGCACGCACCCCCGCGGCGTTCTCATCGGTCTACTCTGTCAGTTTTCCATCATGCCCGTGGTCGGTTTCACGTTGACCAAAATCTTCCACTTTCCCGTCGAGATCGCCGCCGGGATCATTCTCATCGGCTCGTGCTCGAGCGGCCTCGCCTCCAATGTCATGGCCTACCTCGCCCGCGCCAATCTTGTCCTCTCCGTCACGGTAACGTCGGTCGCTACCCTTGCGGCACCCATAATGACGCCCTTCCTCATGCAGGTGTTCGCGGGCACACTCATCGAAATCGCGTTCATCGGCATGATGGTGCAGATCACTAAGATCGTTCTTGTTCCGATTGGCGCGGCCATGCTGCACGACTACCTTAAGCGCGCGTCTGCCACAGGGTGGCGGCGTGCATTCACTGTCGCGGGAGTCTCCGCTGTATGGCTGCTGTTTCTACTTTCCGGCGGAGCCGCGTGGCTGCACGGCACTGTCCCGGAATCGGTCTACACCACGCTCGAACTCCTCGGTTTTTTCGCCGGCGCAGTCCTCGCCGGCCTCGCTTACCACTTCCTCACCCTCCGGTTCCGCAAACTGGATTCCGTCATGCCCTACTTCTCCATGGCGGGAATCGTGTATTTCACGCTCGTCACCACGGCGGCGGGACGCGACCACCTCCTCGAAGTCGGCTTCCTCCTCTTTCTCGCCGCCGTTCTCCACAACACCTCAGGCTACTTCTTCGGCTACTGGCTGAGCCGGGCGTTTGGCCTCGACCGCAGCTCGGCACGGACGATGGCCCTTGAGGTCGGCCTGCAAAACGGCGGCATGGCCTCCGGGCTTGCAGGTGCCATGGGCAAGCTCGGCACCGTGGGGCTTGCCGCCGCCGTCTTCAGCCCGTGGATGAACATCTCCGGCTCCATCCTCGCAAACTACTGGAGCAAACGTCCGCCGAAATGACCGAATTTCGTTTCCGCTACCATTCAAACCCTCCATCATCAATCAATATGAAAACGACACAATACCTCCTGTTCCTCGCCGGAGCCCTACTCCTCACGGCCTGCCAACCGATGCTTGAACGCGAAGTCACCTACGAACCCTTCGGCACAACCAAAGACGGCGAAGAAGTGCGCCTCTACACGCTCGTCAACGCCAACGGCCTGCACGCCGAGATCATGAACTATGGCGGCACCATGGTGCGCCTCCTCGTGCCCGACCGCGGCGGCGAACTGGACGACATCCTCCTCGGCTTCGACAACTTCGCCGACTTCGAGGAAAAATCGCCCTACTTCGGCTGTCTCATAGGCCGCTACGGCAACCGCATCGCGCATGGCCGCTTCGAACTCGACGGCGAGACCTACCAACTCGCCACCAACGACGAACCGGGCGGAATTCCCGCCCACCTCCACGGCGGAGAACACGGTTTCGATAAGGTCATGTGGGACGCCACGCCCGTCCATCGCGAAGATGCGCGCGGCCTGCGCCTCACCTACCGCAGCCCCGACGGCGAGGAAGGCTATCCCGGCAACCTCGACGTCACCGTCTACTACTGGCTCACCGACGACGACGCCCTGCGCATCGAATACGAAGCCACCACGGACAAGGCCACGCCCGTCAACCTTACCCAGCACAACTACTACAACCTGCGCGGCGAAGGCAACGGCGACATCAACGGACACGAGATTATGATCCACGCCCGCCGCTTCACCCCCGTGAACGAGGGCCTCATCCCGACCGGTGAACTCAGGCCCGTCTTCGACACGCCCTTCAATCTGACCACCCCGGTGGCCATCGCCCACCGCGTCAACCGCGACGACGAACAACTCCAATACGGTCAGGGCTTCGACCACAACTGGGTCCTCGACAACCAGACCGGCGAACTCGCCAAAGCTGCATTCGTCTTCGAGCCCAACACCGGGCGCATCATGGAAGTGTGGACAACCGAACCGGGCCTCCAGTTCTACGGAGGCAACTTCCTCGACGGCACCCTCGTCGGCAAACGCGGTGTCGCCTACGAACACCGCAGCGGATTCTGCCTTGAGGCGCAGCATTTCCCGGATTCGCCAAACCAACCGGATTTTCCGAACACCATTCTTCGCCCAGGCGAAGTCTACACCCAAGTCACGGAATACCGGTTTCTCACCGACGGCAACTGACGTAGTCGGGCTGCTTCAGCGCCCGACCGCTGCGACCGGGCACCCGCAACCACCCGCACCCAACACCGGCGCCGCACACCCCCGCCGTCCCGCAACACCCCCGCCGCCGCCGACCGGGGGCTGAAGCTCCCCGGCTACGCCCGA
>JAFIGH010000160.1 GCA_020831525.1 Opitutales bacterium | reverse complement strand
GCGCAAGGGCATCGACGCCGTGCGCGTGAATGATCAGGAGATGATCTGGTTGCCGAGGTGACACCCTTTGATCCGCATGAAAGCCGAGATCGAAGCCGACACGGGCATCACCACCGAAGCGCTGATAGTTTTGCCGTGACCCTGCGATTTGCTCGGGTGCCGGCTCCTCGGGTTTCATGGTTTTGGCGGACGCAACGGCTTTTTCAATCCGGACGAGGCACAAATTTTTAATCGTCGCAGGTATTTTACACGTCTTTAGCTTGCCATTTCTGGAGGGGGTTTTTGAGCTTGCGGCTTCTGCCAATCCGCCGCCTGTGCCTGCTCTCGATGTTGCGACGAAATCACTTCACCCAAAACGCTAAATCCCGGTCTTTTCTCCCGGTATCGCTTTGCTTAGTTCATGCGGGAGATCCCTCTGTTCGCACAGCCGTTTTCAGAGGCATTAAAGCGGTCTTCGTCTGCATGCTGGCGCTTGCCTTCGGCGCGACCCACACTGCCGCTGCGCAAGCCGGGGTCGCCTACCAGATCCTCGACGATGACATCGTGCGCGTTGCCGTCCACACGGCGGATGCCGGGCTCCTTGATCTCTGGATTCCTGCCGCCTTCGACAATCCGGAAGCCCACGAGATGATCTTCGGGAACCCGTTGATCCCTCCAAATTTTAACACACTCAACTCCAGGGACCGGCGCATCGACATCTACGAGCGCGTCATTCTCCACCTATGCTTCCAGCCGCAGGGGGACTCACTGGGATGGGAAGAAAAGATCGACCTGATTGCAGAGGCCGCCGCAGAGGTCGGTGAGCCGCTCAGTCCTGAAGTCAGGATGAGTGTCCTTGAGGTCCTGAAGATGATGGAAAATATCGGTACCCTATCCAAAGCAGGTGCCCTCATCGACAAACTTGTGATTGCCAAACAAGTGAATGCCGCTGCTTCGCTCCAAACCGCCTTTGGCAAGATGACCGACCTGAGCGAAGCCTACAAAAACAATCCCGCCCTCAAAGCCGTCGGTCCCGTAATCGCCACGCTCAAAGCCCTCGATGTGGCCAACGAACTCAGCACCCTGGCGGCCCTTTATACAGCCCTCGCAACCGATCGCGCCCGCCATCGCCTTGATGCACTGCGCGATCTAAATCCTCTGGGCGACGCTTCCGCATGGATCGCCGCCTGGAACCGGGTCGACCAATCCTTCGGTGACATCGCCGACCAGGATAGCTGGGCGTCGTTCGTTACCGGCCTCGATGAAATGATGCCGCAGGTTGTTCAATCGGGGGTTGGATTGGCCACAGCCTTCGCTCTTGTCGCTGCTCCAAGTCCAATCGGAGCCTTACTCAAGGTCTCCAAGCACGCCTTCGTCGTCTACGGGCAGATCTACGACTTCAACTACCAGCTCCACTACGCCTCGGTCGCCGCTTCGGTATACCGTGCGTTGATTGCCGATCCTCACCCGGAGTCGAGCGTTTGGCGCGAAAACGTCCAGTATGCACAGTATATCTTCTACGACTCGCTCCATGAAGTGCTCCGCGCATCCTTCCTGGGTGCGCTTTGGATTCGGGCGTTGATAACCTGGGAGTTCGGCAATTACCGCTTCATGCGGGATTACTACGCCCAGAAGCGCCAGACCGTTGCCCGCCTCACACGGTTCGATTTCATTGACCACAAGCGAATCGGCGGAACGGGCGTTTTCACCACCTACGAGGACGGGATGCTCATTGGGCGGACGATCCGTTTTGGTGAACGCATCCAGTTGGCCCGCGAAGAGAGCGGCCTTCCGCTTGGGCTCACCGGTTCGGTCAAAGCGGAAATCAGCCGGGTGATCGAAGCGGAGGTTGAAGTCGCTTTCCGCAATGTTTCCGCCCACGGCCAAGCCGCGCTCTACGCCGAACACAAGGGCGGACGCATCCTCCTCCAGCACTTTCCCAAGACCTTCCGGAATGATCTCACCACCTACACCGTGCAGCTGCCCGCATGGTTTCTCGCCCACAATTTGGAGGATCTCCGTTTCTATGTGGAGCACGAGTACGAGGCCTCCCTCGGCGATGCCTTCAGACTGAGCTATTGGCGGGGCTTCACCGTGGAGTGGGCCCGTCTACGCGTTGCCTATGTTCCGCGCGGGGGCGAGGAGATCGCCGAGCGGGGGTCCGGCACGCTGACGCGGTTTCCCCAGTCGGGTGCCGCCGACACGTCCGGGCTCTGGCGCTACAGTTGCACCAACGGCCTCTCCGTTACCGCCTCGGGCCGCGACTTCACGGTCAATCTTGCCGACCTCCTGCGCGATCCCGACATCGACGACGTTCTCCAGCTTCGCCTGACCGCAAACGCAGCAGGATATGAAGCCGGCACCGCCCTGGTCTATCTCGACGATGGAATCGCCGCGCGTCGTCTCGTCGGCAGCCTACCCATGGGCGCACCCGTCCCGGACCTCCGCCGGAGCGTCCGTCTGCGTGTTTCGGGCAATCTTGTCGCCGACCTTGATCCCACCCGCAACTGGACCCTTCGCCTCGAAGGTATCGGCACATGGCATCTCTACGCGCTCGAACTCGCCGCTGACATCACGACCTCCGGGGAGACGCCGCCCGTTGTCGACCGGCATTGGCCCGTCGCTTTGGCGGATACTCCCTACGCCAATCAAGGCATTCTCGTGGAGTTCTCCCGCCCAGTCGATCCGGAGTCACTGGACGGCGTTTCCGTGCACCAGTCCCGGCTCGATCCCATCTTCCTTGAGTATGGTTCCTTTCAAAGCCACGGCCACACCGCCCAACTCGATTCCTCCGGTCGGCTCCTCATGATCGATGCCGATGAATTCGAGCACGGGGCAAACATCCGCGTGACGATTCCGGGTTCGGTCCGCAACCGCTTCGGGCGCACAATGGAGGAGCCCTATATCTTTGAGTTCACCGTCGACCGGCATTTCGTAGAATATCCCCACAGCGAGCCCGTCCGGGTCTACGAGGAGTACGAAAAGATGGGGGACACGTGGGTCCTCTACGACACCTTCACCACCACCAACTTCGTGATCGGTCTGGGCAACACGTCCGACGTCGATTTCCGCAGCCGCATCGACTTCACCACCTTTCTCCTCACCATCCCGGACCTTCCGGCCTATCACCAAGCCATGCCGGTCTGGAATCTGCGCGTCGCCAACACCACGGCCTATCCCGGCGTGCCCTTCACGGAAGTCCCCCGCATCGTCCTTCGTTTTCCGAACACACTCGATCTACCGGAAGATTCCCGTAATCTCCGCCTTGGCTCAACCGCCCTGGACATCGGCCACAACCGTTTCCATCTCGCCAACACCGGTCCCGCCTTTTACAACATGGCCGGATCGTCTCTCCGCATCGATGCCCAGCCCGCGGCACCCGGCGACGGCCGTGCCGAGATCGGAACCGCCGACCTCATTGTCTACCACGCCCGCCTCGATCACACGCCGCCCCGCGCCACCGGAGCCACCGCCACCGTGCCCGATGGCGAGCCCATCCCCAAGGAGCGTCCCCTCACTCTGCAACTCTCCGAGCGCCTCGACCCCCGCCGCATCCTTCCGCAATACCTCCGCATCACCGGCGTCAAAAAGCCCGATAACCCCGTCGCGCTCGAATATGATCCAGCGAGCAACCAAGTTACGGTCATCCCCCTCGAAGCCTTTGCCCCCGGCGACAACATCACCCTTCAGGTCCTCGCCGAAGGCTTCCGCGACACCCAGGGCAACGGCATCGAATTCGCCTCCTTTGCCTTCACCGTAGTCGACGACGTCCCGCCCATGCCGCCGCGAGGCATGTTCATCGATCCTGTCGAGGCGGGTGTCACCCTCACGTGGGTGCCGCCGACCAAAGACGCCATGGGCTACCCCGAGACGGACGACCTCACCTACCATGTCTACCGCATGTCCCCGCCTGCGGAGCAATACGTCCGCATCACCACCGAGCCCCTCACGGCCAACACCTTCACCGACACCCACCTCACCAACTTCCGCGATTATTACTATCGCGTCAGCGCCATCGACGCCTCCGGCAACGAGAGCGACCTCTCCATGGATTGGAAGATCGTCCCCGCTCCGCACGACCCCGTCGCCGACTTCCCCGGCGGCGACTACTTCCACGACGTCACATGGCCCCGCGACCGCACCATGCGCGTCACCGGCAACCTCAACTTCCGCAACGGCGCGCGCCTCACCGTTGAGGAAGGCGTCACTGTCGAGGTCATAGGCGACCATACGATCGACATCGACGGACGCCTCGAAGTCATGGGCCTCGCCAGCCATCCCGTCCGCTTCCTCTCCGGCACGGGCGACGCACGCGGCGCATGGGGCGGGCTCATCATCCGCAACCAGCACTCCGCCATCGTCCCCCTCATCGAGCACCTTGAAATTCGCCACGCCCGCACCGGCCTCTACCTCTTCCGCTCCTCCCCCGAAATCCGCCACCTCACGGTCAAAGACTTCTCCCAATACGGCCTGCGCCTCAGCCGCTCCGCCGCCCGTATCGACGACCTCGACCTCGCCGACGAGGAACGCCACCGCTGGACCAACACCGCCATCCTCATCGAGGACAACTCCACCGCCCACCTCTCCGGCGGTCTCCTCCGCTGGCACACCATCGGCATCGACATGCACAACTCCGCCCCCGTCCTCGAAGACTTCACCATCGAGCGCACCCTCACCGCCGCCGTCCGCGCCCGCCGCGCCTCCGATTTCACCCTCCTTCGTTCCCTCCTCCAGTTCAATTACGGCAACGCCGTCCACATCCACGCTGAAAACCAAACCGTCCACATCGCCATGCGCTTCAACAAATTCCTCCACAACGCCGGCCGCGCCGTGGCCGCCCTCGCCTGCGCCGCCAACTCCCTCATCTTCGCCGAAGAGAATCACTGGGGTACCAACGACCCGCGCGACATTCCCTACCTCGTCGAAGACCAATCCGACGGCAGTTCCTCAAACGGCCTCGTTACCCACCGCATGGCGTCCGACGCCAACTTCCAGACCCTCTCCGATCCCAGCATCCTCCAGGGCAGCTACACCGTCCCCACCGTCCTTACCGCCGCCGAAAGCCCGTACGTCGTCTCCGGCGACGTCCACTTCCAGGACCGCGTCGAAATCCAGCCCGGTGTCGAATTCCTCGTCGAAGGCAATTACGAAATCCGCTTCAGCTGGATACTGGTCGCCAACGGCACCGAGGCCGAGCCGATCCGGTTTTACCGGAACGCCGATAGCCCCGCCAACAACAGTTGGAAGGGCCTCGTCCTCACCCCAGGCATGTCTTTCATCGATTCCTCTGTGCGCTGGGTGGAGGTTTCGGATGCGGTGATCGGGGTTTCGGTGGAGGTGAATGCTTCAAGTGCCACCTTGCTTACCGACGCTTTTCGGCTCCGCAACCTGCTCGTCGAGAACTGCCAGGCCGGAGTTCGCATCGCGGGGAATGATAGCGGAGGTAACGCTCCTTGGTTGGTGGACAGCAGAGTTTTTAAGACGGACATTGGGGTGGATCTGTATCGCACGAACGCGCGGTTGGAGAGGTGCGTGTTGGAACAGACGGGGGTGAA